>NZ_JBFOCP010000058.1:0-81722 GCF_040907855.1 Aeromonas sp. s4
CTCACCGAACACCCCAACGGCAGCCTCAACACCGACTGGCAAGTGGTGCGCATCCAGCACACCGGCTTGCAGCCGCAGGCGCTGGAGGAGGAGGGGGGGAGCGGCCCCACCATCTATCACAACGAATTCGGGGTGGTGAAAGCCAGCACCACCTGGCGGGCGCGCATCGGCAGCCCCGAGGCACCCCACAAGCCGATGGTGGATGGCCCGCAAATCGCCATGGTGGTGGGCCCCGAAGGGGAGGAGATTTACTGCGACGAACACGGCCGGCTCAAGCTGCAATTCCCGTGGGACAGGTATGGCAGTTCCAACGACCAGAGCTCCTGCTGGGTGCGGGTCTCTCAGGGCTGGGCCGGGGGTCAGTACGGCATGATGGCCATCCCGCGCATCGGCCACGAGGTCATCGTGAGTTTCCTGGAAGGGGACCCCGACCAGCCCATCGTGACCGGTCGCACCTACCACGCCACCAATCGGCCGCCCTACGAGCTGCCAGCCAACAAGACCCGCACCGTGCTGCGCACCGAGACCCACCAGGGCGAGGGCTTCAACGAGCTGCGTTTCGAAGACCAGGCTGGCAAGGAAGAGATTTATATCCACGGTCAGAAAGACCTGAACGTGCTTATCGAAAATGATGCCGCCTGGCACATCAAGCACGACCAGCACACCGATATCGACAATGAGCGGGTGACCCGCATCAAGTCCAATGACCATCTCACCGTCAATGGAGAGAAACGCGATCACATCAAGGCCGACTATTCCCTGACCGTGGATGCCAGCCTGCACCAGAAGCTCGGCCAATCCCTGCTGGTGGAAGCCGGGCAGGAGGTGCATATCAAGGTGGGTGACAAGCTGGTGCTGGAGGCGGGTTCTGAAATAACCCTCAAGGGAGGCGGCAGCTTTGTGAAAGTGGATCCTAGCGGCATCAAGCTGGTGGGCCCCGCCATCAAACTCAACGCCGGCGGCAGCGCAGGTTCAGGCTCTGGCTGGGATGGCAAGGCCCCCGTGGTGCCCAAGGGGGTAGAAGTGGTCAAGGCTCCCGAACTGGTTGAACTCATCAAGGCCATTCCCACCGAGAAGGCGATGGAAGCGTTGCTCAAGGCGCTGGAGCCCGATAGCGATTATCAGCCCTCCGCTTGATGTTCGACGAACAACTTAGGATTGAATAACAAAGATGAAAATCGTCTATCCCATGCAACTGGCAGGTGAAAATGGCTCCAGCGAGATTGCATCCATCGATGAGTTTATCAAGAAGATCAAGGGTCTCAAGAGCGGTACCTTCCCGATAGGCCGCAACCGTATCTGGCACGGTGGTATCCACTTTAGTAAAAGCGGAGGCTGGCACCCGAACGGCGCTGTGCGCGCGATTGCTGATGGGGAGATCGTGGCCTACCGACTGGCGACCAAACCAGCCAAGGCGACCCGTAGCACCGAAGAGGGCAAGCCAGAGGGAAAGATTGACTTGTATACCTCCCCTTCGTTTTGTCTGGTACGCCATTACTACGAAGCCGGTGAGCAGAGCAAGAATCAGCTGACCTTCTACAGCCTCTACATGCATATTGCGTGTGAGAACAGCTACAACAGTCCCGAGGCTGCGCGAGTAACGGTCAAGGGGACAGGCGTGTCCACCTATGAACCTGTGGTAGAGGGACATCCTCCCAAGCTGACACGTCGGCTGTCTGGCGATAAACCTGTCTATGCGAAAAGGGGGGCTGAAGTGAAGTTGGTCGGCCAGGAAGTGAAGAACCTGCTTAACCACAAAGATGAACCCCACGATTACTATTTGGTGCACTACGTTGATGACCCGGACAGCCTGTTCCATATTGCGGCAAGCCAATTACAGCAGGAATTTCCACAAAAACCGAAGTGGATGACGCCACCGGAAGGCAAACCGGTCCGCCATAAGGTCCCTGGTAATACGTGGCTACGTAAAACTGCTGACACCACAGTGGGTAGCATGGGGCTACCTGCTGGCAGTGAGGTGGTGGTATCCAGTGAGCCACCACAGATGGTGAACCTCAATGGCGGCACGGCTGAGTTTCGTAAAGTACAGGTGTTCAAGGCGGGTAGTGGTACCGTCAAAGATAGCGCCAATCAGGTGATGATCAATGCAAGCAAAGGGGCTGTAGGCTGGCTGGCGAAAAGCAAAATGGGTGCAGAGCTGGCCGCCGAACCAAGTATCCTTGTCGAATTCAAAGAAGATGCGCCGGTTGTTAACCGCAGTGCAAATCCGATACCGGTGCAGGCCGGAGAGATCATCGGTCATTGGGGTGAGCATGAGCTAGCCACTGCCGGAGCCAGCGGTTTTGTGAAAGAGGCAGACAGCAAAGCCGTGCATTTTGAGGTGTTTATTGCAGAGAGCGACAAGCAGGCGCTTGAAGATTGCATCAATAACAAGGCGCGGGTAACCGGTGGCCAAGGCTACCTGCTAGTAAAGCAAGAGGTCACAACCTATCGTCTTATCAACGATAGCCAACATGGTTTTCACGAGGTTGCCAATTTTGGGCCACAGGTCTTACCGTTAGCGGTGAAAGAGTCTGATATTGTCACTCACGGTGCCAACAACTTTGTGAAGGTGCGTGAACGGACGGCGGCGGATGGGGAGCTGGCGGGCGAGTTCGTATTGCAGGGTGGTGATGTCGAAGTGGTCAGTCAGCACGACTGGCACAAGCTGGGCGCCAAGCTGGTCGATGGCAGCAGTGATGACGATGGATTTTTGGACAAGGCTGATACCGAGAGTGAAGATCCGCAGCAGAAAGAGGCGAGCAAATTTTTTAGTTCCCTCTATGACAAGCTGGTGACAGACAGAGACAACGATGGCACCCTGAGCGGCAATGATATTAAGGCCGCGCTGGCCGATGAGGAGTTGGCGGGCAAGTTGCGGATGTTGTTTATCAAGCACAAAAGCGAATGGGTACAGCCAAGCGAGTGGCCGCGCTTAAAGCAGGAGTTGGCTGACCAACCGAAGCTCTATGAGTACGCAAAGCAGGTACACAACAATATGGCGTGGATGGAAGATGCCAGCGCGATATTGGGTGATACCAAACCTTGGTTTGTTCATCCGGCTGGGATGATGGGGCTGGTGGCTGATCCTGTCTCTGATGATGAAATGGATGAAAAATGGCTCATAGTTACCAAGGGGCAGCTTACATTTGACGCAGAAGGAAATGATGTTGAAAATAGTACTTTCTTCTCAAGAAAAATCCATTGGCCAGGTAATAGTGAATCTGGTGTAACTATTGGTCGTGGATATGATATTGGAAGTCGCTCAAAAGAAGAAGTATTCCGTGATTTATCTGGCTCAGGGGTTCCTGATAATATCGCCTCATTAATATCTGATGGCGCAGGAATTAAAGGGGAGGCTGCATCTAATTTTGTTTCGGAAAATAAAAGCTCGACCTTAATAACTAGGAAGTCACAACATCGCTTATTTGAAAAAATATACCCTGATTATGTTCTCAGGGCAAAATCAAACTATGAACGCTGGACTACAGTTCAAAACATTAACGATGCTAATATCCCAAGTGTATCAATATCTGATAAAGTAAATTGGGAAAGCTTAGACGATAAGGTTAAAGATGTTATTGTTGATTTAGTTTATCAGGGGTTTACGAAAGGTCCCAAGCCCATGATCTATGGCATGTTAAATGATAGGCAAAAATACGCCGATTACATCAAAAACAACCCCACCTTGAGCCAATATGAGCCAGGGCGCAAAAGAGCTAAATATCTAACTGGAGAATAACTGTGAAAAGACTATCTTTTGCTCTTTTTTTTATATCATTGAGTGTGTTCTCAAGCACAGATAGTAATTGTGATATTTCTGCTCCAGTTACCAATCTTGCTGCTTGTTATGAGAGTAAATCAAAACAAGCTGATGCTGAGTTAAACAAAATATATAATAATTTAAAGTCTACATTGTCATCTAGTGGTTATGATAAACAATCTAAAGAAAAATACTGGAGTCAACTGGTTCAATCCCAAAGGTATTGGATTAATCTCAGAGATACTCAGTGTAACGCAAGGGGGGCTTTCTTTGAAGACAGTTCTATCGCTCAACTGATAGAAATTAAAAAGTGCCTTATGAATGTAACAAAGGAAAGAGTGTTTTTTTTGAATAATGAGATTCAATTCATTCATGATTTACCTTGATAGGTAAGGCTGATGGCCAAGGAAGGTCCTGCATCAGCTTTGTGCCTATCAGATGGTTTTGTAGCACATTAGCCGTTTTTTACAAAACAGCATGTTAGGCAAAAAATATAGAAGGAAGCGGCCTTTCCAAGTCGCTTCTTTAATTTGGTCGGTAGTTATCCAGTAACAAATTCAGTCTAGACATCCATCATGGGGAGACGTTGATCCAGTAAGTCTATATGGTGGAAAATCTGGGACATCCAAGATTTTTGACCCTGCTAGATGCTCAACCATTTACTCAGCAGGAGATGGGGGGAAAGTGGTATGGACGGCTTTGTCGAGATTGGCGAGGTTTTGTTGAACAGCGTATTATAACTCTAGAGTAACTTAAATGAATAAATATTTGGTCTTGGTTTTTATTCTGTTGTCTTCTGTCTGCCGTGCTGAAGATATTGGCGTAGACTATCGATGCTTTGTTAGTCCCAATGGTAAAATTAAAATGCGAATGATGTGGGCCTCCACTGTAGATTGGGTTGGAGGATATGTTCAATATGGGAAAAACAAAGATAAAATAACTATAGTCCAAGTGAATTATGAAGAAGAGACGAATGATGAAGGTCGACCATATGCTGTTAATAGTGACTGGGTTGAAATAATTGATGGCAAGGTAAATGGACGGTATCACTTTGGTTACCAAGGTGCTAACTTTGACAATGTGTTTTATATAAATGCTAAAGGAAAGAGATTTGATTTTTCTCAGGCATTAGAAAATTATGAGGATTGTTTTTGATTACGGTGGTTGTGAAATACCGAAGTGCCTTCATAAATTGAGGTGTCACCACATCTTATAGATGATTTATTATAGTTGGGGGACAGCCACTCCCCCAACATAGCTTTATTCACAAGCGTTGTGTATATAGAGATAGTAGAGTTATACTGGATAGATATCAAATAAGGTGTAACTATTCATGATAGTCCTAGGCTATTTTTTTTTTGCATCATCGATAGCAATGTTCGATGTAAGTCAATGTGATGAGCTTGATTTAACAGCGCAATTTAAGTGTGTTGAAACTTTGTATAACAAGTCAGATGCAGAACTAAATAAAGTTTATAAAAATCTTTTTTCATACTTACAAAATGATTATGAAGGGATTGGTGAACCGAGAACCAAATACTTAAAGTTAGCTCAGCGTGACTGGATTAAATTTCGTGATTCGAGTTGTAATTTTTAAAATCCACAAGGTATGGGGTCTGGAGGAGAGGGTTTTGGTATCGAATGCCTTACCTGTCAGCTTAGGAAGACTGTTGACAGAATAGATTACTTAAATAAATTCAACCAAAATTAAGGCGATTGTCTAAGAAGTGATTTCACTTCATTAAAAGGCAGAGCTAAAAACAAAGTTTCAACTCTGCCAGATATGATTATTTATATCGCTAATACAATATAAATCTAGGATGTCCACCATTTTGAGCTAAGCACTCCGGCAATTTTTCTTTAGCTATGGGCAGAGGGAGAGCGCCATCTCCCGTGGCCATTGCCGCAGGTGAGACCATCGGCTATCTCGGCTTGGTGGAAACGCCAGGCTCTCTGATTGGAGGCAAAAAGAGTAAGCATCAAGTTCATCTTGAGGTGTTCACCCAGGATCCCCGTCTTGATGATGTGCTGGCCAACAAGGCGGGAACAAAAGGTGGTGCTACCTATGCCAAGGTCCCTGCGGAACTCGTCTTATACGAAAAGAAAAAGCAGGATGGTAAAGATCTCTGGGTGGCAACCGGTGACAAGAGTCTGGAAGCGCTGGTTGAATCACCAACGTTTGAAAAAGATGCCACCAAGCAGGAGTGGGTCAGCATTTCGTCAGGAAAATATGTCAAGAAAGAGCAAGTGGAGCTATTGAGCCAGCATGACTGGCTTAAGATTGGCTTTAAAAAGGTCGATGGTTCAGGATCAGATGGTTATCTGGACCCGGATGCGCCGCCTACTTTCTTTATCGAATTGGTAAACAGTTTCGATACCGACAAGAGCGGTGAACTTAGCAGTGAAGAGATACAGACCGCGCTGCAAAATAGCAGCAATGCAGAGCAACTTCACAAGCTTATCGTCAAGCATTCCAGCGAGTGGTATGAAAAATCGTCGGCCAGCAGTTATCTGTGGCTGGAAAAACTGATGGCTAAAATTGGCTTGCCTGATTTTGACCTGCTGGTGGATCACGAGAAACAGCGTATCGATAAGCTGGAGTGGATGCAGAGTGCAGCGAAGCTAAAGCTTGATAAGGCAGTTTGGCATATTCAGCCATTAACATTATCACGGCTAAATGGCAATCAGTGTTTGTGTGGTCGAGATATTGAACTGAAACATTTAGAAAGTGCAATCGAAGGGAAGGCTTCAGTGGAAAATTTATTTTCACGGTCATCATACGCTGATATTATAAGTATTTCTGCAGATATCTTCCTCAAAGAGCTTAATGCGGCCATGAATTTCTATGGTGTTTCAACATGTCTTGATAAAATGCATTTCTTGGCGCAATGTCTTGTTGAGACTGACTTTTTCAGAACAACGGAAGAATATAAGAATAAAGACGGCACCACTCCATCTAAATGGGACGAATATGGTGGTGGAAGTTTCTATCATGGTCGAGGACTAATACAGATAACACATAAAAAAAATTACGAGAAATATTTGGCGTCAATTGATTTACTGCCTATTGATAGTGATAAGGTCGAGATGCTTGCAAGTAAAATCCATCATGCAGTGTACTCTGCTGTATGGTATTGGGTTTCTGGCTCGGCATGGGGCGATATAAGAGGTTTCACGAAAAATAACGATTTCTTGAAAGTAACTATTGCTGTAAATGGTGGTTTTAATCATGTAAAAGAGCGAAATGAGTCACTGCTGAGATTAAGCAAGAGCATAGATTGTAGAAATGTAGATTTTTCCAAATTGAAATTTAAAAAGTTTGAGTTTTCTGAAAGTGCTCTTAAAGACTCTAAATGGTATAGCGCGTATAAAGATGGTTCAATGGTTAGGAAAGCGAATCAAGATCTGGAGTCTGTTAATGAATAATCCATCTCTCTTTTTTTTATTGACTATTTGTGGTCTTTTACCTTCATGGGTATACGCTATTGAAGGCTGCTCAGATGAAATATTTCACCAAGTTGAAACTAAAACTGAAAACGGTGAGCCGATTAGCATACTTTCTATAAAATATAATGAGGAGGTGGAATCATTTACGGTACCTTTTACATCTGAAAATAGTTCATGTAAAAAAGTAATCGATAATGGAGTTATAAAAATTTCAGTTGTTGCTGATAGGCCTAATGTGAGCGCAGTATATTATTTTGATATTACTGGGAAAATTAATTATATAGGTAGTGCATCTATATTTACAAGCGCTGGCGAGGAGCGAGTAAGTGGTATTGGTGAGATAAATAAAGGTAATGATATTACTAAAATAAATTTGGAAGGGGTGGCAAATGAGGATTCTGCCATCATAAGCAAAATAATAGATGTCCCATATATTCATGTAAATAGTGAAGTGCCTGACTTATACAGTAAAATGCGATATATTGAGATAGATGAACTGTCAGAAAGCACAGGAAGCAAAATTTGTGACAGTGGAGATCGCGTTTTTTATTATTGTAAGACCACGTCAGGGCGTTATTTAAATTTATGTTACTCTCCATTTTCAGGAGATATAACCTATGCTTATGGTAAGCAGAAAAAAGAAATATCTCTCAATGACTACTCCTTAGTTGGTGATAGGTTTATTTTCAAAAATAAAAATACTAGCTACAATGTATCTCCTGAAAAGGGCGAAATTTCAGTCACACAGAATGGAAAAGAATTGGCTGTTATTTCATGCAGATGAAAATCAATATTAAATTATTATGCGTGACACCGGCTTAAGGCCGGTGCTTTTACAAAATTACACAAAATATATTATAGCATTACCTCTATCTTTTTTTCCTGAGTCAGGGGGCCGATCTTGGCAGCATTTATCTCCTGAGGGTCATTGGACATGGTGGTAGAAACTCAGTGAAGTGTGGTATTAGCAAACGAGGTTGTCGGATGCGATCACCTGCAACTTATGTTCAGTAATCTAGCATGATGATTAATTTTTCATGTCTTGCTACATTTCCGCTTGTTTCCCAAGCAAGCAATTATCATAATTTCATGAGCCGCCTTATCATTCATGGGGTAAGGATTCTGTGATAATGCTTTCATTTTTATAATTTCATGCCGAAAACAAAGGCATAATTTATATGGTGTTAATTAGGCTTTTCTTGAAATACCTCTTTATGGGTGTTTTTTGGAGGCTTGGCAAATAATAAATGCATGTGGCATATAGCTTTTTTAATTTCACTCTCCAGTTCGACAAAGGCATTAATAGGGTTCGACTTGATGGAGATCAACATAAAGGGGGAAGGGGAGGCATAGCATTCCCGCAATTAAGCATTTGTCAAACAATGCTCACTGACGGGAATAAGAAGAATGGTCGAGGATACTTTTTTATCGGCTCATGGAATTAATCGCCGTGACTTTATGAAATTGTGCGCCGGGATGGCCGCAACCCTTGGATTAAGCCAGCATGCCGTGGCCAAGATGGCCACCGCGCTCACCAGCCCAGAGCGGCCACCGGTGATCTGGATAGGGGCGCAGGAGTGTACCGGTTGCACCGAGTCGCTGCTGCGCGCCACCCACCCCACCATCGAGAACCTGATCCTCAACACCATTTCGCTGGAGTACCACGAGGTGCTCTCGGCGGCCTTCGGCCATCAGGCCGAAGAGAACAAGCACAATGCCATCGAACGCTACAAGGGCAAGTATGTGCTGGTGGTGGACGGCTCCATCCCGCTTAAAGATGGCGGCATCTACTGCATGGTGGCCGGTGAACCCATTGTCGACCATATTCGCCGCGCGGCTGCCGATGCGGCTGCCGTCATCGCCATCGGCTCCTGCGCCGCCTGGGGCGGGGTGCCCGCCAGCGGCGGCAACCCGACCGGTGCCGTCAGCCTGGAGGAGGCCCTCGGCAACCTCGGCACGCCGATTATCAATATCCCGGGCTGCCCGCCCAATCCCCACAACTTCCTCACCACGGTCGCCTACTACATCACATACGGCAAGCTGCCGGCGCTCGATGCCAAGAAGCGGCCGCTGTTTGCCTATGAACGGCTCATCCACGAAAACTGCGAGCGTCGCCCGCACTTCGACGCCGGCCGTTTCGCCAAGGAGTTTGGTGACGAGGGCCACCGTCAGGGCTGGTGCCTCTATCACCTGGGCTGCAAGGGGCCGGAGACCTACGGCAACTGCTCGACCCTGGAGTTCTGCGACGTGGGCGGCGGCATCTGGCCGGTGGGCATCGGCCATCCCTGCTACGGCTGCAACGAGCAGGGGGTGGGTTTCAGCAAGGGGATCTTCCAGCTCGCCAAGGTGGAGAATCCCACCCCGCGGGTGAACAAGCCCGACGTGGCCATCCAGGAGGGAGGACACATGTCGCCCACCGCCACCGGCCTTATCGGTGGGGCGCTCGGGGTGCTGGTCGGGGTGAGTCTGATGACGGTGCGCGAGCTCGGTCGCCAGCAGAAGCGCCATGAAGCCGGACAGCACTCATCACGGGAGGAGTGACCGTGAACAGACGCAATTTTCTCAAATTCGCCTCCGTCGGTGCGCTGGCGGCGGGCACCACCGTCTCCGGCACTGCCCTGGCGGCGGCCGAGAACAAGCCGCCCATTCCCGGCGCACTCGGCATGCTCTACGACTCTACCCTCTGCATCGGCTGCCAGGCCTGTGTGGCGGAGTGTCAGCGCCTCAACGGCAACCCGGCCAATCCGGCCGGGGAAGCGACCTGGTCCAACAACGACAAGCTGAGCCCCTACACCAACAACATCATTCAGGTGTGGAAGAGCGGCGCGGGTGAGCACAAGGATCAGCTGGTGGATGGCTATGCCTACATCAAGAAGCAGTGCATGCACTGCGTCGATCCCAACTGCGTCTCCGTCTGCCCGGTGCAGGCGCTGACCAAGGATCCCAAGACCGGCATCGTTCATTACGACCCGGACGTCTGCACCGGCTGCCGCTACTGCATGGTGGGCTGCCCGTTCGACGTGCCCAAATATGACTACGACAACCCGTTCGGGGCGATCCACAAGTGCGAGCTCTGCAACCAGAAGGGGCTTGAGCGCATCGATCAGGGCAAATTGCCCGGCTGTGTCGAGGTGTGCCCCACCGGCGCCGTCATCTTCGGCACCCGCGAGGCGCTGATGGCCGAGGCCAAGCGCCGGCTGCTGGCCACCCCGGGCAGCGAATATGCCTACCCGCGCCAGACTTTCAGCGCCAACGATCCCTACCTGCACGAGGTGCCCAACTACCAGCCTTACGTCTATGGCGAGAAGGAGGGGGGCGGTACCCAGGTGCTGGTGCTGGCCGGGGTGCCCTATACCAAGCTCGACATGCCCGACTTGCCGGAGCTCTCCTCCGGGGCGCGCTCCGAGCACATCCAGCACACCCTCTACAAGGGAATGGTGCTGCCGCTGGTGGTGCTGACCGGGCTCTCGGTGCTCATTCGCCGCAACACCAAGGACCATCAGGATGGCGACGATCATGACTCGCACGCGGGCCATGACAAGCGATCGGGAGGCAAGGATCATGAGTAATCACAAGGCACATCCGCTGGGGGGCAGGCTGGTCAGCTGGCCGGTCATGGTGCTGGCGCCGTTCGTCATCCTGTGCGGCATGCTGATCCTCAAACGCCTCATCTTCGGGCTGGGCTCGGTCACCGATCTCAACGGGGGTTATCCCTGGGGGCTCTGGATCTCGTTCGATCTGCTGATCGGCACCGGTTTCGCCTGCGGCGGCTGGGCGTTGGCCTGGGCGGTCTACGTCTTCAACCGGGGCGAGTATCACCCCCTGGTAAGGCCGGCCCTGCTGGCGAGTCTGTTCGGCTACTCGCTGGGGGGCCTCTCCATCACCATCGACGTCGGCCGTTACTGGAACCTGCCCTACTTCTACATTCCGGGTTTCTTCAACACCTCCTCGGTGCTGTTCGAGACGGCGGTCTGCATGACCATCTACATCGGGGTGATGGCGCTGGAGTTTGCCCCCGTGCTCCTGGAGAAGTTCGGCTGGAAGGCCTCCATGGCGCGGCTCAACAAGATCATGTTCTTCATCCTGGCGCTGGGGGCTCTGCTGCCCACCATGCACCAATCCTCGATGGGCTCGTTGATGATAGTGGCGGGGGAGAAGATCCATCCGCTCTGGCAAAGCTACGAGCTGCTGCCGGTCTTTTCGCTTCTGACCGCCTTCATCATGGGCTTCTCCATCGTGGTGTTTGAAGGCTCCCTGGTGCAGGCGGGGCTGGCGGGGCGCGGCCCCAACGAGAAGTCGCTGTTTTACAAGCTGACCCAGGTGATCGACATCTTCCTGATCCTGTTCGTGGCGCTGCGCTTTGCCGAGATCGTCATCAACGACAAGTCGGAGTATCTCTCCGAGTGGAATCGCTACGCCTTGATGTTCTGGAGCGAGATCGCGCTGATGATCTTCCCGCTGCTGGTGTTCCACTGGGACAAGAGCCGCCGCGATTCGCGCATGTTGTTCCTGGGGGCCCTCAGCATGCTGCTGGGCGCCGCCCTTTGGCGACTGGACTACTCCCTGCTCGCCTTCAACCCCGGCAATGGCTACCACTACTTCCCCTCTGCGGCGGAAGTGCTGATCTCCTTGGGCTTCGTCGCCATCGAGGTGTGTGCCTATTTGCTGCTGATCCGGCTCTTGCCGGTACTGCCATCACTTGAACGTGTTCACCAAGATTATCAGGCCCGAGGGAAAGCCAACGTATGAGCCAACGTATCACCATAGACCCCATCACCCGCATCGAGGGTCACCTGCGTATCGACTGTGAAATCGAAGGCGGCGTCGTCACCAAGGCCTGGTCGTCTGGCACCATGTGGCGCGGGATGGAGGAGATCGTCAAGGGCAACGACCCGCGCGATGCCTGGATGATAGTGCAGCGCATTTGCGGGGTATGTACCTCCATTCACGCCATTGCCTCGGTGCGGGCGGTGGAGAACGCCATCGGCGCCAAGGTGCCGGTTAACGCCCAGTTTATCCGCAACCTCATCATCGCGGCCCACAACATCCACGATCACATCGTCCACTTCTATCAGCTCTCCGCGCTGGACTGGGTGGACATCACGGCGGCCCTTGAGGCCAATCCGCAAAAAGCGGCGGACATGCTCAAGGGGGTCTCTACCTGGTCCCTCAACAGTGCCGATGAACTGACCAAGGTGCAGGACAAGATCCGCGCGCTGGTGGCGAGCGGCCAGCTCGGCATCTTTGCCAACGGTTACTGGGGTCACAAGGCGATGAAACTGAGCCCGGAGGTGAACCTCATCGCCGTGGCGCACTACCTGCAGGCACTGGAGTGCCAGCGCGATGCCAACCGCATTGTCGCCATCCTCGGTGGCAAGAGCCCCCACATCCAGAACTTGGCGGTGGGCGGCGTGGCCAACCCCATCAATCTGGATGCGCCGAGCGTGCTCAACCTGGAACGGCTGCTCTATGTGAAGAGCTTTATCGACCGGCTCGGCGAGTTTATCGAGCAGGTCTACAAGGTGGATGCCGCCATCATAGCCGCGCACTACCCCGAGTGGCTGAACCTGGGGCAGGGGGCCAAGCACTATCTGAGCGTGCCGGAGCTGCCCACCGACGGTGACGGCGGCAGCTTCCTGATGCCGGGTGGCTACATCGAGAACGGCGATCTGGCCGGCTATCGCCCCATCGAAAGCCATCAGGATGCCTGGCTGATGGATGGCATCGCCGAGAGCAACAAGCACGCCTGGTACAAGGATGACGAGCCGCTCAAACCTTGGGAGGGCAAGACCGAGCCCGACTACACCGGCTGGCAGGATGACGGCAAATACTCCTGGGTCAAATCCCCCACCTTCTACGGCAAGGTGGTAGAGGTGGGGCCGCTTGCCGACTTGCTGGTGAAGCTCGCTGCCAAGCACCCGGAGACGCTGGCGCACTTCGACCAGTTGAATGGCATTTATAAAGCGCTCACCGATTCGGCCATCAAAACCGAACAGCTGCACTCCACCCTGGGCCGCATCATAGGCCGGGCGGTACGTTGCTGCGTGCTCAAAGATACCCTGTCCCATCAGTGGAAGGCGCTGGTGGACAACATCGGCAAGGGGGATGTCAGCGCCTACATCAAGACCGAGATCCCGGCGGACAAGGAGTTTCGCGGGGTGGGCTTTGAAGAGGCGCCGCGTGGCATGCTCTCCCACTGGGTAGTCATCAAGGGCGGCAAGATCGAGAACTATCAGGCGGTGGTGCCGTCGACCTGGAACTCGGGCCCGCGCAACTTCAACGATGAACCCGGCCCCTACGAACAATCGTTGGTAGGCACCCCGGTAGCCGATCCGGCCAAGCCGCTGGAAGTAGTGCGTACCGTCCACTCGTTCGACCCCTGCATGTCCTGCGCTGTGCATGTGGTGGATACCCAAAATGGTGAAACGACTCAGGTGAAGGTGCTGTGATGAACACCCTGATCCTGGGCGTGGGCAACCTGCTCTTGAGTGACGAGGCCGTCGGCGTGCGCATCGTCGAGGCGCTGGGGCGCGAATACCATTTCGCCCCCGGCATTGAGCTGCTCGACGGCGGTACCGCCGGTATGGAGCTGCTCGAAGCGATGGCCAGTCGCGATCACATCATTCTGGTGGATGCGGTGCGCAGTGGTAACCCGCCGGGCACCGTCGTGACCCTGAAGGATGAGGAGATCCCGACCCTGTTTGGTCGCAAGATCTCCCCGCACCAACTGGGGCTGGCGGACGTGCTCTCGGCGCTGCACATGACGGGGGAGTCGCCCAAGCGGCTCACCCTGATCGGGGTCGAGCCCGAATCCCTCGAGCCTCGCATCGGCCTCACCCCTGTGGTGGCGGCTGCCATGGGTGAGGCGACGGATCGGATTTTGACCCTGCTGGCTGCCGTTGGTGCGCCCGCCATTGTGCTCTCTGAGCAGGAGAAAGCTGAACAAGCACGGGAGGGCCTATGGCGCAGTCCCATTTAAGCGAGCTTGATGCGGTGCTGGAGTTTGCCGGTTTTGCCCGCGATCCCGCGCCCCTGCTGGTGGCCCAGTACGAGCGGATCGCTCGCGAAGAGATGCAGGCGTTGCCCTTCTATCACGCCACCATGCCCATTGTGGCGGAGTGCACGTTGTTTGAAGGTCAGTGGCTCGGCTGTGTGCTCACCCCCTGGATGCTGAGCGTGGTGGTGCTGCCGGGACCGGATCAGCTTTGGCCGGTGCGCAGCAACAGCGATCGGCTCGCCCTGCAGCTCCCCTGCGGCAACATGACCTTTATGGTGGGGGCCTTGCCCGAGACGGGGCAGTTGCTGGCCTGCTCGCTCATGTCCCCCATCGACCCGCATCTGGGGGCCGACGAGGGGCGTGCGCTGGTGAGCAGTACCCTCAAGATGTTGCTTTCGCTTCCGGTGCAGCAGGGGGAGGGCGGCGTGGATCTGGGGCGCCGACGACTGTTCGGGGGACGAAAGTCCTGAGACCAAGGCGTGCCGACAACCGGGCGCGTCAGTTTGACACAGGGGCCGGCATGGGCCCCTCACTCGCCTCATTGAGGTGGCGTTGCATCTCTGCGAGTGAATCCTGGGAACAAGGATCATGATGAAGATTGAACATGGCCGCGTCGATGGCCTGCTGGGTGCGCCAGTCCTGGTGCGGGCACTGCCCCTGCTGGCCCTGCTCTCGGGCGGTTTCTCTACCATGGCGCTGGCTGCCCAGCCCGTCCCCGCCGAACTCAAGCTCGCCATCGGCAGTGAGCCCACCGAAGGGTTCGACCCTTTGCTTGGTTGGAGCCACGGCAGCTATCTGCTGCTGCACAGCCCGCTGCTCAAGCAAAACGCCGACCTCAGCTGGCAGAATGTGCTCACCCAATCGGTGACTCCGAGCCAGGATGGCAAGGGGTGGCTTATCCGCCTCAAGCCGGATTTGAAATTCTCCAATGGCGCGCCCCTCACCGCCGAGGATGTGGCCTTCACCTACAACAGCGCAGCCCAGGGGGGCGGCAAGATCGACATGGGCAACTTTGTCTCGGCCAAGGTGCTCTCGCCCACCGAGGTTGCCATCACCCTGAGTGCTCCCCAGAGCACCTTCGTCAACGTGCTGGGATCGCTCGGGATAGTGTCGAAGCGGGATTACGACGCAAAAGCTTACGCCCGCCATCCGGTCGGCGCCGGCCCTTACCGGCTGGTGAGCTTCCTGCCCGGTCAACAACTGGTGGTGGAGGCAAACCCCCATTACGCTGGCGGCAGCAATGATTTCAAACGGCTGGTGTTTGTCTTTATCGATGAAGAGAGCGCCTATGCCGCCGCCCGGAGCAATCAACTCGATCTGGTGCGCATCGCCCCGTCACTGGCGCCCACCGTGCCTGCTTCCCTCAAGCTCTGGGTACGGCCGAGCGTGGAGAACCGCGGTATCGTCTTCCCCATTCCTCCAGCGGGTAAAAACGATGCCAAGGGTTATCCTATCGGCAACGACGTGACCTCGGATGTGGCGGTGCGCCGCGCCATCAACTACGCCATCGACCGCAAGTTGCTGGCCGATCAGCTGCTGGAAGGGCACGCCATCCCCGCCTATAGCGCGGTAGAAGGCTTGCCCTGGCTGAACAAAGCCACCGCCTTCAAGGATGGCGATGCTGCCCATGCCAATGCCCTGCTCGATGAGGCGGGCTGGAAGATGGGCAGTGACGGCATTCGCCACAAGGGCTCCCTGCGCGCCGCCTTTACCCTCTGGTACACCAGTGGCGACAGCACCCGCCGGGATCTGGCGGAAGCGGTGCGGGCCATGCTGGGGCCCATCGGCCTCGAGGTGAGCCTCAAATCCGGCAGCTGGGAGCAGGTGGAGCGGGATATGCACGCCAATCCGGTGCTGATGGGGTGGGGGAGTCTGGATCCCATGGAGCTCTATCACCACTACCAGAGCGGTTCCGCCGGCGTGGAGTTCTACAACCCGGGTTATTACAGCAATCCGGTGGTGGATGGCCACCTCAAGCAGGCGCTGGATGCCCCCGATTGGCAGGCGGCCGTGCCGTTCTGGCAGCAGGTGGAGTGGGATGGCAAGCGTGGCGCCGGGGTGCAGGGGGATGCGGCCTGGGCCTGGCTGCTCAACGTGCAGCACACTTATCTGGCCAACCGCTGCATCGACCTTGGCAAGGGGGCGCCGGAAATCCACGGTAGCTGGTCACTGCTCAACAACCTGCAGGATTGGCGGTGGACGTGCCGCTAAGTTCGCCCTTGAGTCATTCAGGTTATCTGTTGCTAAAAGCCCTGCTGCGTCTGGCAGGGCTGCTCTGTCTGGTCTCGGTCGCCACCTTTGTGCTGCTGAGTTACTCCCCCATCGACCCCATCAAGGCCTATATCGGCAACGATCTGCTCCATGTGCCGCCAGAGCAATACGCCCGCATAGCCGCCCGTTGGGGGCTGGATCAGCCGCTCTGGCTGCGTTACTGGCACTGGTTTACCCAGGTGCTGAGGGGGGATCTCGGTTACTCCATGCTCTACAACGCGCCGGTGAGCGAGGTCATAGGCCAGCGCTTTGCCGCTTCCTTCCTGCTGCTGGCGGGCGCCTGGCTACTCTCCGGATTTTTCGGGATTTTGCTGGGCCTCTGCGCCGGTCGTTATCTCAATCGCTGGCCCGATCGCCTGATTTGCCGGTTTGCCTATCTGCTCGCCTCCCTGCCCACCTTCTGGGTCGGCCTCTTGCTGCTCGCCCTGTTTGCGGTGCACTGGCCTTGGCTTCCGGTCTGCTGCGCCTGGACGCCGGGCCTCTCCGCCGATGAGGTAGATTGGGTCATGCGAGCACGCCATCTGTTGCTGCCGGTGGCGACCTTGACCCTGCTCGGGCTTGGCAACATCGCCCTGCACACCCGGGCGCGGGTGGCCGAGGTGCTGGAGAGCGACTTTATCCGCTACGCCCGCGCCCAGGGGGATGGCGGCTGGCCCATGCTGCGTTTTCATGTGCTGCGCCATGCCCTGACCCCGGCCATCTGTCTGCAGTTTGCCTCCCTAGGCGAGCTGATTGGCGGATCGCTCTTGGCCGAAAAGGTCTTCTCCTATCCGGGGCTCGGCCAGGCCACTGTGGATGCGGGGCTGCGGGGGGATATCCCCTTGCTGATGGGAATCGTGCTCTTCTGCACCCTGCTGGTCTTTATTGGCAACACGTTGGCCAGTTTGCTGCTGGCCCGCATCAATCGGGGCTGGGAGGGCGAGCATGCTGTTTAATCCGTTTCCCTCCATACTGCGGCTGGGTTTTGCCCTGCTCGGATTGGCGCTGCTGTCCACTTACGGCTGGAGCCTCTCTCATCAGTATGTGCCGATGGATCTGCTGGCGCGCCAGCAGCCTCCCTCGCTGACCCACTGGTTCGGCACCGATCAGATGGGGCGGGATCTCTGGTTGCGCGCCTTTCAGGGCACCCTCACCAGTCTGGAACTCGGCATCAGCACGGCGCTCTGCAGTGGCCTGCTGGCCATGGTGGCGGCAAGCGTATCGCTCATTCATCCCAGATGTGATGCGGCGGTGCGAATGGTGATCGACGCCATGCTGGCGCTGCCCCATATGCTGCTGCTGATCCTCATCTGCTTTACCGTGGGGGGCGGTATGCGCGGGGTGATCCTGGCGGTGGCGCTCACCCACTGGCCCAAGCTGGCGCTTATTCTCTGCGCCGAGGCGCGGCGGATCGCCTGCAGCGACTATGTGGTGCTGGCCCGCTGTCAGGGGATGGGGGCGCTGCGTCGCTGGCGCACCCACTTGCTGCCGGGGCTGTTGCCCCAGTGGTTTATCGGCACCTTGCTGATGTTTCCCCATGCGGTGCTGCACAGCGCGGCCTTGAGCTTTCTCGGCTTTGGACTGGCGGCCCATGAGGCCTCGCTGGGTCTGCTGCTGGCCGATGCCCTGCGTTATCTGGCCGGTGGCGGTTGGTGGCTGGCCCTCTTCCCGGGGTTGATGCTGCTGACCTTGGTTTTACTGTTTGATCAGGCTACCCGGGCCCTGCAACAACTCTGGTTTGGGTTTGGGGGAGATACATGCTGAGTTTTGAAGGCGCCATCTGGCGTCAGCACAGTCTGGCTGGCGCTGCTGTTTGCTCAGATGACTCGCGGGCCTTGCAACAGCTGCTGTGGCACAGGAGTGAACCATGCTGAGTTTTGATCAGGTGACCATAGAGGCGGCTCACTACTCCTTGCTGGGGCGGCGCAGCTGGCGGCCGCTGTTGACCAATATCAGCCTGCAACTGGCGCCCGGCGAAATCGTGGCGCTGGTGGGGGGGAGCGGCGAGGGCAAGAGCCTGCTGCTGCAAAGTGCCCTGACCCTGCTGCCGGACAACCTGCGCATGCGCGGCAGCATCTCTCTTGATGGCACACCTCTGTGCGATGTCAGCCGGGCCCGTCTGCGCGGCCACACCGTCTGCTATGTGCCGCAGGGGGTGAGTGCCCTCAATCCGTTGCTGACGGTGGAGCGCCAGCTGGGCCGGGCGGCCCGTCTCTGTGGCCAGAGCGGTTCTCGCGAGCGGCTCGGCGAGCAGCTGCTGCGCTACCAGCTGCCCGCTACCACCCTGGACAGCTATCCGCGCCAGCTCTCCGGCGGCATGGCCAAGCGCATTCTGGCCTGCACCGCGGCCCTCGGCGGTGCCCGCTACATTCTGGCAGACGAGATCACCGCCTGGCTCGACGAGGGGCTGGCCTGTCTGCTGCTCGGCCAGTTGCGTGAATTGGCCAATCAGGGCAGCGGCATCCTCTGGGTGACCCACGATCTGGCGATGGCGGCCCGCTTCGCCGATCGCATAGTCGCGCTGCATCAGGGGCAGGTGAGCGATACCTTGAGCTGCCACCATCTGCGCCAGGGGCAGGGGAGCGAGATGCTCAGAGCCCACTGGCAGGCGCTGCCGGAATTCAATGCGCTCTTCTCTGTGCCGGAGGTTTCCTGATGTTGGAAGTACAAAACCTCACTATCGCCCAGGGGGAACGTCCCCTTTGGCAGGGTTTATCGCTGACGGTGAAAGCGGGGGAGCGGCTCGGTATCTCCGCCCCCAGCGGTTATGGCAAGACCACGTTGGGGCGGGTATTGGCCGGTTGGCAACCGGTTGGGGCCGGCGGGCAGATCCTGCTGGATGGGCAGCCAGTACCTGAACAGGTAAAAGGTTATAACCCCATCCAGCTGGTGCCCCAGCACCCGGAGCTCACCTTCAATCCCTATCGCACCACTGGGCAGGCGCTGTGGGATGTGTGGCGCCCCGATGACGCCATGCTGGCCCGCTTTATGGTCAAACCTGAGTGGCTCGGCCGTAAACCCGGTCAACTCTCCGGCGGCGAGCTGGCCCGCATCGCGCTGTTGCGCGCCCTCGATCCCCGCACTCGATTGCTGATTGCCGATGAGGTGACCGCCCAGCTGGATCCGCAAATCCAGCGCCAACTCTGGCGGGAGTTGATGGTTGAATGCGAGCAGCGCGGGCTTGGCATGGTCATCTTCAGTCACCAGCAGGCATTATTGCGCCAGATCTGCCATCGGGTGCTGCGCTTTGGTGAGATGCAGCCCGTGACAGGTGTATTGGCTGAAAATGCGGCCTGAGGGTTAGTTCCCCCTCATCCCCAGCCCTTCTCCCGCAAGGGGAGAAGGGAGCAGAAGGTGCCATTTCGCCAGGCTCGGGGTTTAGGGTTTGGAGAACCTCTGGGTTTGAAAATATGGCTGGTTGTTATGCTCGAAGCGCCCCCTGAGGGGTTTGAGGGCGTCGTATAGTCGCGGCATCCACAAACCGGTTCCCTCTCCCTGGGGAGAGGGTCAGGGTGAGGGGACGCGAGTATGAGGCGCGGGCCATTCGGTATAGAGAGAACGCCTGATAAGGTTTGTAAATAAAGAGAGGGAGGCATCAGCCTCCCTCTTTTGTTTTCTACCGTTATCAGCGGTGTTTAACCGGTTCAGGCACTGGCCAGCCAGTTCAGCCAGGCATCCATCCCTTCACCGGTAGTGGCGCTGACCTGGATCACCTGGATATAGGGGTTGACCCGTTTGGCGTTCTCGATGCAGCGGGCCACGTCAAAGCTGACGTAGGGCAGCAGATCAGTCTTGTTGATCACCATCAGCTGGGCGGCGGCAAACATGTCCGGGTATTTCAGCGGTTTCTCTTCCCCCTCGGTGACGGAGAGGATCGCCACCTTGTACTTCTCGCCGAGATCGAAGCTGGCGGGGCAGACCAGATTGCCGACGTTCTCGATAAAGAGGATGCCTCCTTCATTGGCGGGCAGCTGGTGACAGGCGTCGTGGACCATTTTGGCGTCTAGATGGCAGCCCTTGCCGGTGTTGATCTGCACGGCAGGGACGCCGGTGGCACGAATGCGATCCGCATCTCTGCTTGTCTGCTGATCCCCTTCGATCACGGCGCAGGGGCGCTTGTCGGCCAGCTGGCGCAGGGTTTCACACAGCAAGGTGGTCTTGCCTGAACCCGGGCTCGATACCAGGTTGAGCACCAGCTGGGCCGCCTCGTCGAAGTGTTCGCGGTTGTGGGCGGCCAGAGCATTGTTCTTGGCCAGCACATCCATCTCGATGGCGATCAGCTGGCGCTGCCCCATGCCCGGAACCGACAAGCCCGCGTCCCCTTTGCCGTAGTGCAGATCACCCTGCTGATGGTCATGGTCATGGTCATGGTCATGGCTGTGATCATGGGGATGCGCGTGGGAATGGCCGTGGTCATGAGAGTGGCCATGTTCATGATGATGGTCGTGGGGGTGATCATGGTGGTGCTCATGCGGCTGATCATGACCCTCTGCTCCTATTGGTGCCCGTACCCCGTGGTAGTGGTGATGGACATCCCCCTGATGGTGATAGTGGTGGTGAATGATCAGGGTGCGCGGCGCACTCTGCTCGTGGTCATGATGGTGATGGACGTCATGACCATGATGATGGTCGTGCTCATGTTCATGGTGATGTTCATGTTCGTGATGATGCTCATGATCGTGCTCATGGCCGGCGATCCGCGCCTGGCCGCATCCGCATACGCTACACATATCAACTTACCTCGATGTCGGTGATGCGCAGGCTATCACCCTGCGCGACTCGTAATTTGTATCCGCCACACTCGGGACAGGCCTGCCCGCGCTCGGTGAGGGTGACCGTCTGGTTGCAGTCGTAACACCAGGCCTCTGCCGCCTGGTGCTGAAAGTGCAGCTGGGCGCCTTGGGCCACGGTGCCCTTGGCGGCCGCCTCGAAACAGAAGGCAATGGTGTCCGGGTCGACGCAGGAGAAGCTGCCGACCTCGAGCCAGAGGGCGGTCACCTTGGTAAAGCCCCGCTGGGTGGCCTGCTCGGCAGCCAGATCGATGGCGGCCATGGCCAGAGACATTTCGTGCATGGTGGCTCCTTAACCGATATGGGGAGGAGCAGTGACTCCCCCCTGTAATTGACGGAACGGCATGGCCGCTCAACAGATCCGCGGCAGCTGCTCCCCTTGCGGTAGCTCCAGATAGCGGCGGCTTCCCCAGGGGTTGCTCAGGATCACCTTGTGGCGATCGCTCGCCTGCACCACGCCGATCTGGCTGGCGGCGGAGTTGAATTGCCGCAAGATGCCCAGCGCGTCCTGCGCCTGTTCGGTGGGCAGGGCCAGCACCATGGTCCCCTCGTTGGCGAGATCATGGGGCTCGAAACCATAGAGTTCGCACAGGCCGCGCACCGGATCGCACACCGGAATGGCGGATTCCTCCAGCTCGATGGCAACGCCGGAGGCACTGCTCCACTCGTTGAGCACGGCGGCAAGGCCACCGCGGGTGGCATCGCGCAGGGCGTGAGGGGTAATACCCGCTTTTAGTAGCGCTTCGACCTGCGGCCAGAGGGTGGTGCAGTCGCTCTTGAGATCGGATCCCAGCTGCAGGGCGTCACGGGCCATCAGGATGCAGGCGCCGTGGCTGCCGATATCCCGCGACACCAGAATGGCGTCACCGGCCTTGAGGCTCCGTACCGAGATGCCCCGGCTCTGTTCAGGCAGCGGGAATGTGCCGACCCCGCTGGTGTTGATAAAGATCTTGTCGGCCGCCCCCTTGGGCACCACCTTGGTGTCGCCGCAGACGATGCGGGCGCCGCTCTTGGCAAGCTCCGCGGCCATCGACTCGACGATGCGGGCGAGATCGGCGTAGGGGAAACCCTCCTCGATGATAAAGCTGGCGCTCAGATACTCGGGCTTGGCCCCCATCATGGCGAGATCGTTGACCGTGCCGGCGATGGCCAGCTTGCCGATATCGCCCCCCTCGAAGAAGAGCGGCGAGACAGTAAAGCTGTCGGTGGTGAAGGCAACGGGGCCCTCTACCGGCAACAGGGCGGCATCTTCACCGCGCAGCAGGATCTCGTTGCCAAAGTGGCGAAAGAAGAGCTGATTGATCAGCTGATTCATTTCGACACCGCCGCCGCCGTGGCTTAACTGGATTTCTCTCATCGGGTCTGGTTCTCCACAAGATTGCAGAAACAGGCTGGTTCATCTCTCCTCACCACCCGACCGCCGTGGCTTAACTGAATTTCTCTCATTGGATCCCCATATATCGGTAGTAGGCATTGCAGGCCCCTTCGGAGCTGACCATGCAGCTGCCCATGGGCTGGGTCGGGGTGCAGCCCCGGCCAAAGACGTTGCACTGGTTCGGTTTGGCCAGGCCGCGCAGGATATCGGCGCACTGGCACGCCTTGTGGTCATCGATGGGAGTCTGATTGAGTTGAAAGTGGCGCTCCGCATCGCGCTTGGCGAAGGCATCGCGCAGGCGCAGGGCGGAGGCGTTGATATCCCCCAGACCTCGCCAGCGAAAGTGCTCGCGGGTCTCGAAAAAGCGCTCAACCAGCCGCTGGGCGGCTTTATTGCCGCTGGCGGTGACGGCGCGGCTGTACTGCACCTCCAGCGCGAAGCGACCCTCCACCTTCTGGCGCACCATCATCAAGAGCGCCTCCATCACGTCCACCGGCTCGAAACCGCTGACCACCACCGGTACCTGATAGCGATCGACGATGGGCAGGTAGATATCGGCGCCTGTGATGACGCTGACGTGAGAGGGGCCGATAAAGGCGTTCACCTTGGCAACGCCTTCGGCCATCACCGCATGAATGGCGGGCGGCACCAACACATGGTTGATATGAAACAGGAGGTTCAGGGCCCCTTGCTCTTCAGCGGCAGCCAGCAAGGCGGCCGTCATCGGGGTGGAGGTCTCGAAACCGATGGCGAAGAAGACCACGGTTTTCTCCGGGTTCTCTTTGGCGATACGCAGGGCATCGAGGGGGTCATAGACGGGGCGGATATCGCTCCCCTTGGCCCGCTGCTGGGCCAGCGTGCCCTTGGAGCCCGGCACCCGGATCATGTCCCCCAGGGTGACCAGAATGACGTTCGGTTGACTCGCCAGCTCGATGGCCTGATCGATGCGCTCTTTGGGCATGATGCAGACCGGGCAGCCGGGGCCGTGGACAAACTCAATGCTGGCCGGCAGCAACTGGTGCAGGCCGTACTTCATGATGGTGTGGGTATGGCCGCCGCACACCTCCATCACCCGCAGCGGCTCGGGCAGATCATTGGCCAGTTCGGTGATCTGGGCGGCGAGGGCGCGGATCACCTGGGGCTCACGAAAGCCCTGAAAGAGGTCATTCAAGGTCAGCATGGCAGCGTCTCTTGTTTGGGCATCAGGGCCACCATCTGGCGGAAGCTCTCGAGGCTGGCCTGCGCCTCCTCGTCGTCAATCTTGCTCATCACAAAGCCGATATGGAGCAGCACATAGTCGCCAATGTTGAGAGGCTCTTCGAGCAGCATGCAGCTGACGCGCCGCTGCACCCCCAGGGTGTCGACGGTGACGCAGTTATCTTCGGGGTGCAGTTGCACCACCTGAGAGGGGATGGATAGACACATGAATTTCAGGACTCCGACAAGGTGGCACAGCCGGTGGTGGCAGGCTGGTGCGTGGCAAGATGGTGGATGGCAAACCAGAGCTGACCGGCGGCGATGCCACCGTCATTGAGCGGCAGGGTTTCGCTGGTCAATACCTGCTGGCCAGCGGCTTCGAGTGCGGGCACCAGCTGGTCTATCAGCACCCGGTTTTGAAAAACGCCGCCCCCGAGCGCCACCGGATAGCCGGGGAAGCGTTCGGCAAGGGCGATGACCAGATTGCTGATGGCGCGGATAAAACCGGCGGCCAGGCTGGCGGTGGCGGTGCCTTTGCGCCGCTCGCTGACAAGGGTATTGATGAGCTCTGCCCACTGGATCTGCAGTGGCCCCTCTGTTGATTGGCTGAGATCAAAGGCGAGGGGGAAGGGCGCTTCATCGGGGGCTAGCCGCGAGGCGGCTGCCTCCAGCAGGAGTCCCGCTTCGCCCTCGTAATCGGGGGTGTCGATCACTCCCAAGAGCGCCGCCACCGCATCGAACAGCCGACCGATGGAACTTGTGTAAGGGGCGTTGCGACCCAGCTGCCAGAGCTGGTGCAGGTTGCTGATCCGCTTAAGGGGCAGTTGCTTGATCAACGGAATATCGAGGGCACTGATCTGCTCAGGGCTGTGCGATTCAAACAGCAGCCCCAGCAGCTGACGCACCGGCTCGCGGATGGCCGCTTCGCCGCCGATGAGCTTGAAGGGTTTGAGGTGGGCAACCCGTGTAAAGCTTTGAACGTCGGCCAGCAGCAGCTCGCCGCCCCAGAGGGTGCCGTCATCGCCAAGGCCGGTGCCATCGAAGGCCACCCCCAGCACCGGGCCTGTGATGTTGTGCTCGGCCATTACAGCCAGCAGGTGGGCGTGATGGTGCTGCACCTCGAGGTGGGTTGCATTGTGATCACGGCAATAGGCCTTGGCCCACTGATGGCTGAGGTAGCCCGGGTGGCGATCCGAGACCAGCAGCTCGGGCTTGAGATCGTAGAGTTCGCGAAAGGTGGCGAGGGTCTGCTCGAAGTGGTTCTGCATCGGCAGGCTGTGCAGATCGCCGATATAGGGGCTGTAGATGCGCTGGCGGCCGAAGGCGAGCGCCAGCTGGTTCTTCTGCTGCGCCCCGACTGCAAGAAGCGGCGCCTTGACCGCCTCTTTCAGGCTGGGGGTGCAGGGGACATAGCCCCGGGCGAGGCGCAACGTCTGGCGTCGCGCGCCGGCCCACTGCACCAGACTGTCGTCGCAGGGATGCAGGATAGGGCGGTTGTGATCCAGAATGCCGTCAATCTCGCTGCCGAGCTCCCTGACCACCGCCTCACACTCAATAAGGATCGGGCTGCCGCGACCATTGGCGCTGGTGGCTACCAGCGGCATGGCGCAGGCATCCAGCAGCAGCTGGTGGAGCGGGGTATAGGGGAGCATGACCCCAAGGTAAGGAATGCCGGGGGCGATCCCCTCGGCCAGCGGCGCGGCTGGTTGCCCAGTTTCGGAGAGCCGATCATCGTTAATGCGCTTGCGCAGCAAGGTGATGGGTCTGGCCTGAGAGGTGAGCAGCTTCCACTCTGCCTCGCAGCCGGTGACATGCAATTTGGCCTCGGCAAGGGAGCCCATCATCACCGCCAGCGGCTTGCGCTCGCGCCGCTTGAGCATTCGTAATCTGGCAACACTCTGTTCATTGCGGGCATCACACATCAGGTGATACCCCCCCATCCCCTTGACTGCGATCAGTGCTCCCGCTTGCAGGGTGCGGGCAGCGGCCTGCAGGGCATCCTCGCGCTCGGCCAGCGCATCGCCGCGGCCGCTGCGCCAGCTGAGATGGGGCCCGCACTCGGGGCAGCTCACCGGCTGGGCGTGGTAGCGTCGATCCAGCGGGTTTTCATAAGCCGCAGCACAGCGCGGGCACATGGCAAAACCCGCCATGGCGGTATGGGGTCTGTCATAGGGGAGGCGGCGGATGATGGTGTAGCGCGGGCCGCAGTGGGTGCAGTTGGTAAAGGGGTAGCGATGGTGGCGATCTTTGGGGTTGGCCACGTCCCGGGCGCATGCCTCGCACATCCCCTGATCCGGCGAGATGGCGACCGTGGCCGCGCTCTGCTGCTGGCTGGCTTTAATTCGAAACTGGCTATGAAATTGGCCATCGAAGTCGGGATCATAAGCGAGGGGCAGATCCTGCTCGCTGAAATGATCGATGCGGCTGAGCGGCGGCGCGAGTTCCCGCAGTTCGCGGGCAAAGCTGGCGAGCTGCTCAGGGGATCCTTCGGCGCCAATGGTGACGCCGCTCGCGTCGTTCAAGACATAACCGACAAGGCCGTGGCGCAATGCCAGCCCATAGACGAAGGGGCGAAAGCCGACCCCCTGAACTATGCCGTCGATATGGAACTCGCGGCGCAGTCGAAGGCGTGTCGACGTGGTCATGGCGCCATCCAAAGAGGGGCCAGCGCCCCTCCCTGATAACCGGGGGGCAGGGAACCCTCCCTCATGACAGGGAGGCTGGGGAGGGCCGACAGGGGCGGCCATCCTGCGATCATCCTGGGGGATGTCATGCGATATCGAACTCCCATCTGCTGGCCTGCCGCCACGGCATGGGCCATCGGGTGCAACGAACGGGGGGCAACGGGCTGCGTCGCGATAGAAGGGGCGTAGCCTTGACAGGCAGAGGAGGCCCTCGCCCTGTCACGGGGGCCAAGTTTACCGGGGCCCTGGCCCCCAATACCTTGATCTCGCCCCTGTTTGAGTGCCAGATGCGGCGCTTCTTTGCGATCCTGTGAGCCTGCTCCGCCAGCGATCGGCGTGTGAGGGCAGGCGGCGCCACGCCCCAGGGGCGCTGAGCCGGTCCCTGAAGGGGGCAAATCGAGGATGGCGGGGCCAACACGCAGGTTTTATTGTTTGGTTTTATTTAACGATTATGGTCAATCGAGTAGAAAAATTGAACACATTGGAGGCTGTTTTACCCCTTGCGGGGGCTGGCGGGGGTCTGCCGGCCTTGAAAAACGGGGCCAGCCCGGTTTCCCGGAGCGTCTCGGCGGCGAGACGCCAGCGGGCGGGATCTGCCATTGGCGGCCCTGGGCTGGTATAGTCCTGCGCCAACAAAAGAGGTTGGAGAGACGGCTTGCCGATGCCCCTGGGGGCGGCGCCTCTCTTCGCGGCATCAAAGGATATCCCCATGAAATTCAGTCCCCTGCTCGATGAGATGATGAAGGCGCTGCAGGTCTTGCCGGGCGTGGGCCCCAAGTCCGCCCAGCGCATGGCGTTCACCCTGCTGGAGCGCGAGCGCAGCGGCGGCCTGCGTCTGGCCTCCCTGCTCAACCGGGCGCTCACCGAAATAGGTCATTGCAGCCATTGCCGCACCTTTACCGAGAACGATCGCTGCGAGATCTGCGCCAATCCCAAGCGCGAGGAGAACGGCCTGCTCTGCGTGGTGGAGAGCCCGGCGGACGTGGCGGCCATCGAGCAGACCGGCCAGTTCTCCGGCCGTTACTTCGTGCTGATG
Organism: Aeromonas sp. s4; assembly: GCF_040907855.1. Taxonomy (NCBI): domain Bacteria; kingdom Pseudomonadati; phylum Pseudomonadota; class Gammaproteobacteria; order Aeromonadales; family Aeromonadaceae; genus Aeromonas; species Aeromonas sp. s4. The sequence goes on from NZ_JBFOCP010000058.1 coordinate 27,540, forward strand.
GGCCACCTGTCGCCCCTTGACGGCATCGGCCCCGAGGAGCTGGGGCTCGATATCCTGGAGGGCCGCCTGCAAGAGGAGCAGATCAAGGAGCTGATCCTCGCCACCAACCCCACCATCGAGGGGGATGCCACCGCCTGGTACATCGCCGACATGGCCCGCACCGCCGGGGTGGAGGTGAGCCGCATCGCCCACGGCGTGCCGGTGGGCGGGGAGCTGGAGCTGGTGGATGGCACCACGCTCTCCCACTCCCTGATGGGGCGCCAGCGCCTGAGCTAAAGACGCCACGGACCCCACCCCGGCCCTCCTCTTGGCAGGGGAGGGAGCAATGGATCCTGCCCCACTCCTCCCTTTGGCAGGGAAGAAAGCAACGAACCCCGCCTCAGCCCTCCCCTTGATAGGGGAGGGAGCAATGGATCTTGCCCCACTCCTCCCTTTGGCAGGGAAGAAAGCAACGAACCCCTGCCCTCCCTTTGGCAGGGGAGAGCAAGGCTGACCTCGCCATTGGCTCCACGCTCGATCCCAATCTGACCCTCCTCGCCAGACAGGGGATGGCAGTGCACCTCTCCCTTGTGAAGGGGGGGCCGGGAGGGGGTTGCCTGTGTGGGCCAAGCGAGGGGCCGGTGTGCAAATTTGCTCTCAAGTTTGCACGCAAGCCCCTTGATATTTGAAAGGCCAACCCCATCTAGCTTGGGAATCTGTTCAACCCGACGTTTTGAGGACTGGTCGATGACCCAAAGTGTTCACGCCGAAACCCACGGCTTTCAGACTGAAGTCAAACAACTGCTGAGCCTGATGGCTCACAGCCTCTACTCCAACAAAGAAGTATTCCTGCGCGAGCTGATTTCCAACGCCTCCGATGCGGCGGACAAGCTGCGCTTCAAGGCGCTTTCCGATGCCTCTTTGTTCGAAAACGACGGCCAGTTGCGCGTGCGCCTGGTGGTGGACAAAGAGAACAAGACCCTGACCATTTCGGACAACGGCATCGGCATGACCCGTGACCAGGTGATCGAGCACCTGGGCACCATCGCCAAGTCCGGCACCGCCGAGTTCTTCAAGCACCTCTCCGGTGACCAGGGCAAGGATTCCCAGCTGATCGGCCAGTTCGGGGTGGGCTTCTACTCCGCCTTCATCGTGGCCGACAAGGTGACCGTCATCTCCCGCGCCGCCGGCACCGCGCCGGAGCAGGGCGTGCAGTGGGAATCACAAGGGGAAGGCTCCTTCACCGTGGCTGACGTGACCAAAGCCGGTCGCGGCACCGACGTCATCCTGCACCTGCGCAGCGATGAAGAGGAGTTCCTGGACGACTGGCGCCTGCGCTCCGTGGTCAGCAAATATTCCGACCACATCAGCGTGCCGGTGGAGATGTTCAAGGAGGGCACGCCGGATCGGGAAGAAGACGGTGAAACCATCGTCGGCACCCCGGGTGAGTGGGAGCAGGTCAACCGCGCCACTGCGCTTTGGACCCGCAACCCGAAGGACATCAAGGACGAGGAGTACCAGGAGTTCTACAAGCACGTCGCCCACGACTTTGAAGATCCGCTCCTGTGGGGTCACAACCGGGTGGAAGGGGCCCAGGAGTACACCAGCCTGCTCTACATCCCGGCCCGCGCGCCGTTCGATCTCTACAACCGCGAGCAGAAGCACGGCCTGAAACTCTACGTGCAGCGCGTCTTCATCATGGACGACGCCGAGCAGTTCATGCCGACCTACCTGCGCTTCGTGAAAGGGGTGCTGGACTCCAACGATCTGCCGCTCAACGTCAGCCGCGAAATTCTGCAGGACAACAAGGTGACCGCCTCCCTGCGCAAGGCCTGCTCCAAGCGCGTGCTCACCATGCTCAACAAACTGGCGAAAGAGGATGGCGAGAAGTACGCCAAGTTCTGGAGCGAGTTCGGCAATGTGCTCAAAGAGGGCCCTGCCGAGGATTACGCCAACCGGGAAGAGATCGCGAAGCTCTTGCGCTTTGCCAGCACCGCCGGCGAGGGCGAAGCCCAGACCGTGTCGCTGGAGGATTACGTTGGCCGCATGAAGGAAGGTCAGCAGAAGATTTACTACATCACCGCCGACTCTTATGCCGCTGCCAAGAACAGCCCGCACCTCGAGATCTTCCGCAAGAAGGGCGTCGAAGTGCTGCTGATGTGGGAGCGGGTGGACGAGTGGCTGATGAGCCACCTGACCGAGTTCGACGGCAAGCAGCTGGTCTCCGTCACCCGTGGCGAACTGGATCTCGGGGATCTGGAAGACGACGCCTCCAAGCAGGCGCAGGAAGAGGCTGAAAAAGCCAACGCCGGTCTGGTGGAGCGGGTCAAGAAGAGCCTCGGGGAGGCGGTGAAAGAGGTGCGCGTCACCCACCGTCTGACCGACTCGCCGTCCTGCATCGTCACCGACGCCCACGGCATGAGCACCCAGATGATCAAGTTGATGCGCGCCGCCGGTCAGCCGGTGCCGGAGCAGAAGTACATCCTGGAGCTCAACCCCGACCATGCCCTGGTGAAGAAGCTCGGCACCATCGAGGATGAGAGCCTGTTTGGCGAGTGGGTCTCCCTCCTGCACGAGCAGGCCCAGCTGGCAGAGCAGGGCGGCCTCAATGATCCGGCGAGCTTCGTCTCCCGTATCAACCGTCTGCTACTCCAGGCGTGATGTGATTGTGATTGGCCCACTGCATGACAGTGGGCTTTTTTTTGGCCGTTCCCCTCTGGTGCGCTGCTGCATTTTCAATCATTTTTCGTGGTCGTCGTCTGCGTCTTTGGTCGCAGAGACGGGGCGGGAGTGTGGTGATAATCTGGCCACTCACACGGGGCGAGCTTGTTAATACGGGCGAAAACGTGTAGTTTTTTGCCTTCTCAAGAATTGAATAACCAATCAACTAGGAGCGTGTATGCGCATTGTTCTGTTGGGAGCTCCGGGCGCCGGCAAGGGTACCCAGGCTCAGTTCATCATGGAAAAACACGGTATTCCGCAGATCTCCACCGGCGACATGCTGCGTGCGGCGATCAAGGCGGGTACCGAGCTGGGCCTCAAGGCCAAAGCCGTGATGGACGCAGGTCAGCTCGTCTCCGACGACATCATCATCGGCCTGGTCAAAGAACGCATCGCGCAACCGGATTGCGCCAACGGCTTCCTGCTGGACGGCTTCCCCCGCACCATTCCCCAGGCGCAAGCCATGAAAGATGCCGGTGTGACCGTGGACTTCGTGCTGGAATTCGACGTGCCGGACGAAGAGATCGTCAAGCGCATGAGCGGCCGCCGCGTGCACTCCGGCTCCGGCCGTACCTACCACGTGGTGTTCAACCCGCCGAAAGTGGAAGGCAAGGATGACGTGACCGGTGAAGATCTGGTGATCCGTGCCGACGACGAAGAGACCACAGTGCGCAAGCGCCTGGATGTCTACCATCAGCAGACCGCGCCGCTCATCGGTTTCTACGGCAAGGAAGCGGAAGCGGGCAACACCCGTTACGTCAAGATCGACGGCACCCAGCCGGTGGATCTGGTCAGCCAGCAACTGGCCGCCATTCTCGGTTAAGCCATTCAGGGCCGGCAGGACGCAGCCGTTCGCCGGCTGGCTACGAGGGTGAGAAAAGGGTCCATACCGGGCCCTTTCTTGCATTCCATTCCCACGACACAGAACGACAGGATGCTAACGTGACCACGAAAACCGGGATCTTGCTGGTCAATCTGGGTACCCCGGCCGCGCCGACCACGGCGGCGGTCAAGGCGTTTCTCAGCCAGTTTCTGCACGATCAGCGGGTCGTCGACCTGCCGCGCTACCTCTGGTGCCCCCTGCTTCACTTCATCATCCTGCCGACCCGCTCCCCCAAGGTGGCCAAGCTCTATCAGCAGGTGTGGACCGAGCAGGGCTCCCCCCTGATGGTCATCAGCCAGCAGCAGCGCGCGGCCCTGGAGCACGAGCTCAAGCGGGAAGGGGTCGAGGTGCCGGTGGCGCTCGCCATGACCTATGGCGCCCCGTCGCTGGCCGATGGCTGGCAGGCCCTCAAGGCCCAGGGGGTCAACCGGGTGATCCTGCTGCCGCTCTATCCCCAGTATTCGGTCAGTACCACCGCCTCGGTGTTCGACGCCTGGGCCAGGGCGATGAAAACCGAGCGCAATCTGCCGGTGGTGCGGCTCATCCGCGATTACCATGCCCACCCGGAGTACATCCAGGCGCTGGCCATGAGCGTGCGTCGCCACTGGGAGCAGCACGGCCAGGGGGAACATCTGCTGATGTCCTTCCACGGCATTCCCGAGCGCTACGAGCGGGAAGGGGATCCTTATGGTCATCAGTGCAGGCGCACCGCCGCCCTGCTGGCGGAGGCGCTGGGGCTGGCCCCGGAGCAGTGGACCGCGAGCTTCCAGTCCCGCTTTGGCAAGGAGGAGTGGCTCAAGCCCTACACGGACCTGACCGTGGCCGACTTGCCCTCTCGCGGTGTCAAGCGGCTCGATGTCATCTGCCCGGCCTTCTCGGCGGATTGCCTCGAGACCCTGGAGGAGATCCAGGTGCAGAACCGGGAGATCTTCATGGCCGCCGGTGGCGAGCAGTTTGAATACATCCCGGCCCTCAACAGCGATCAGGCCCATATCCGCATGATGGTTTCCCTCATCTGTCGCGAGCTGGCATGATGGCCGTTCTCATCCGGTGCCCGACGTGGCGGACGTTCGGATTCAACGATAAAGGAGTGTCCTGATGATGCATATCACGCTGATTTACGCCGGCCTGCTCGGGCTCTTGTTCCTGCTGCTCTCCTTCTGGGTGGTCAAGCGCCGCGCCCAGTTCAGGGTGATGATAGGGGAGGGGGAAGCCCCCGAGATGCTGGCCGCGATCCGCGCCCACGGCAACTTTGCCGAGTACGTGCCCCTCACCCTGCTGCTGATGGCCCTGTGCGAACTGGCGGGGGTCGGGGCGCTCTGGCTGCACCTGGGCGGTGTGCTGCTGCTGCTGGGTCGCATCCTGCATGCCATCGGCATCCAGATCCCCAGAGCTCCCAACATGCCGCGCCTCTTCGGCACCCTCTTCTTCTGGCTGTCGCTGGGGATTTTCTCGGTGCTGGCCCTGGTGCAGGGGCTCTCGGCAAGCTGAATGTCATCCCGCAACACCACCCCGTCACGGGGTGGTTTTTTGTGGCAGGCAAGTCAAACGTTTTCCTCGCAAGCCCTTGTCTATACTGACCTCAAAATTCAATCGTGCGACTTTTCGGCGTGGTGGATTGTGTTAAAATCCCGCCCCTCTTTTCCCCAGAGCACAGAAGATTGCCATGAAATTTCCCGGTCAGCGCAAGTCCAAACACTACTTCCCGGTCGACAGACGTGATCCCCTGATCCCGCAGAATTCCCAGCTCACCGAACTGGGCAAGGCCTATGTAGTGGGCATCGATCAGACTCTGGTGGATATCGAAGCCCATGTGGACGAAGACTTCCTGAACCGGTACGGCCTGAGCAAGGGCCACTCCATGCTCATCTCCGACGAGGTGGCGGAGCTGGTCTACGACGAGCTCAAGGCCAACAACATGGTGGTGAGCGAATTTGCCGGCGGCACCATCGGCAACACCATGCACAACTACTCCGTGCTGGCGGACTCCCACTCCATCCTGCTTGGCGTCATGAGCCAGGACATCCGCATCGGCAGCTATGCCTATCGCTATCTGTGCAACACCTCCTCCCGGGTCAACCTCGACTACCTGCAGCCGGTGGACGGCCCGGTCGGGCGCTGCTTCACCTTCATCACCGAAGGGGGAGAGCGCAGCTTTGGCATCAACGCCGGCAAGATGGATCACCTGGATGTGGACCACATCCCCGAGACCATCATCAAGGAGGCCTCGGCCCTGGTGATCACCGCCTACCTGGTGCGCGGCGCCGACGGCACCCCCATGAAGGAGGCCGCCATGGCCGCGGTGCGCTATGCCCGCGAGGCCGGGGTGCCTGTGGTGCTGACCCTGGGCACCCGCTTCGTCATTGACGAGAATCCCCAGTGGTGGCGCGATTTCATCAGCGAGAACGTGACCGTGCTCGCCATGAACGAGGACGAGGCGGAGGCCCTGACCGGGATAAAGGATCCCCTCGGCGCGGCCGACAAGGCGCTGGACTGGGCGGACATGGTGCTCTGCACCGCCGGCCCCATCGGCCTCTACATGGCGAGCTACACCGACGAGGACTACAAGCGCGAGACCACCCACACCCTGCTGCCCGGCGTCATCCCCGAGTTCAACATGTACGAGTTCAGCCGCCCCATGGCCCGGGACAAGTGCCGCAAGCCTGCGCGTATCTACTCCCACATCTCCCCCTACATGGGCGGCCCGGAGAAGATCAAGAACACCAACGGGGCAGGGGACGGGGCGCTGTCCGCCGTGCTGCACGACATGGTGGCGAACGCCTACCACCGCATGAACGTGCCGAACTCCGCCAAGCATCTCTCGGAATTCCTGACCTACTCCTCTCTGGCCCAGGTGTGCAAGTACGCCAACCGGGTGAGCTACGAGGTGCTGGCCCAGAGCAGCCCGCGCCTCTCCCGCGGGTTGCCGGAGAAGGAAGACAGCCTGGAAGAGGTGTACTGGGAGCGGTGATACCTCTTCCTGTCGACCACGAGAAAGGGTGCCACTGGGCACCCTTTCTTGTTTTTGGGGCTGGATCATGTTTTTGGCATCGCTTTTGCTGACATCGTGGACAGCCCGCGTCGCGGCGGCATACCTTGTGTTAAGGATATGTAGCTGCTGCGGGGCGAGGGTATGTTGAGACAATGGAGTATCGGTCGGCGTCTGTCGTTGGTGACCCTGATGGTGCTGGCGCTGCTGGGACTGCTGCTGTTCTTCTGCCTGCAGATCTATCAGCAGGGGCTGATGGGGGAGAAGAGCCGCCAGACCCAGGCTCAGGTGGAGACCGCCTACAGCCTGGTGGCGGGGCTGGAAGCCAGGGTGCGCAAGGGGGAGATGGACGAGGCGAGCGCCAAGGCCGAGGCGCTGGCGCTGATCAAGGGGTTGCGTTACGGCAACGATGACTACTTCTGGATCAACGACAGCCACCCCACCATGGTGATGCACCCCATGAAACCCGAGCTGGACGGCAAGGATCTCTCCGGGGTGGAGGACAAGCAGGGGCTCAGGCTGTTCGTCGCCTTCGCCGATCTGGCGCGGGCCCAGGGCGCGGGGGAGGTGGCCTACTACTGGCCCAAGCCGGGGGTGGACGAACCGGTACGCAAGATCTCCTACATCAAGCGCTTCGCCCCCTGGGACTGGATCATCGGCACCGGCGTCTATGTGGACGACGTCGAGGCCCAGTATCGGGAGGTGCTGCACACCCTGCTGGGGATCGGGCTGGTGCTGGCCCTCCTGCTGTTTGCCGTGGTCGGCCTCATTGTGCGCAGCATCGTCGTGCCCCTCTCCCGCTCGGTCTCGGCCCTTGGCAACATCGCCAGGGGAGAGGGGGATCTGCGGGTACGTCTGCCGGAGTCGGGGCGTGACGAGCTGAGCCAGCTCAGCATCAACTTCAACCTCTTTGCCAGCCAGATGGCGCAGCTGGTGGCCCGCAGCCAGCAGATAGCGGATCAGAACCGGGTGCATGCCCACCAGCTGGCCGAGGTGGTGGAGCGTACCGGCGCCATCGTCACCGGCCAGGAGCAGGATACCCTGCGGGTGGCCAGCGCCATGGAGCAGATGACGGTGAGCAGCCGCGAAGTGGGCCAGCACGCGGCCCAGGCCGCCGACGCGGCGGACTCGGCCCTCAATCTGGCCCAGCATGGCCGCGAGGTGGTGGTCCAGACCCGGGAGTCCATCAGCCAGCTGGCGGACGAGATGGTGGAGACGGTACAGGCGGTGAGCCGCCTCGAGCAGGAGACTCAGCAGATTGGCTCCGTGCTTGACGTCATTCGCGGGGTGGCGGAGCAGACCAACCTGCTGGCCCTCAACGCCGCCATTGAAGCGGCACGGGCCGGGGAGCAGGGGCGCGGCTTTGCGGTGGTCGCCGACGAGGTGCGTACCCTGGCGACCCGCACCCACAGCTCCACCGACGAGATCCGGCAGATGATCCAGCGGCTGCAGGAGGGGGCCGGCAAGGTGGTCAGCGGCATCAGCCAATTACAGCAGCTCTCCCGCGCGACGGCGGACAGGGCCGGCGATGCGGATGTCGCCATCAATGCCATCGATGGATCCGTCCACACCATTACTGCGATGAATGGGCAGATTGCCACGGCGGCGGCGGAGCAGAGCCGGGCGGCGGAGGAGATCAACCAGCGGCTGGTGGCCATCACCCAACTGGCGGCGGATGCCCTGGCCCAGAACCGGCTGACCGAGCAGGCATCCGGGCAACTGGCGCTGGCCTGCGACGAGCTGGGGGCCCTGGTGGCGAAATATCGTATCTGACGGCCTTTCTCCCCGCTTTTTCGGGATAAGGCTTGAGTCTGGGGGGCTTTTGGGACACCATCTGCCCCATTCTCGGCCAGCCCTGGCCGACAGCCTGCCATTGCTTTGCAAGAGAGAGACCCCATGAGCAAACTAACTGACAATCTTGACGCCAATTTCCAGCTGTTCATCGAAGAAGTCCGCGAGTCGGGTCAGGTGTGGGGTCTGCGCTACGGTGAAGACTGGGTGGTGTGCCGCTCCGCCGAGTTCGAAGATGCGGACGTGATGCCGCTCTGGTCCGCCGAAGGGGATGCCCGCCTGCACTGCGTGGACGAGTGGGCGGATTACGAGCCGGAAGTGATCGAGCTCGAAGAGTTCTTGGACATCTGGATCAACGATCTGGACGAGGACGACGTGCTGGTCGGCCCGAACTGGAACGCCGATCTGGAAGGCCAGGAGCTCGAGCCCATCGAGCTGGCCAAGGCGCTGGTGGAACTGGACGCCTGAGTCTGCCGTCCTGCCGGATTGTGATGAACCGGCCCCCTTCGGGGGGCCGGTTTTTTTATGGCCGCCATGGGCCATGAAAAGGCGATTTGCCTTTGCACCCGTCCCGGGGATGGGTCATCATCAACCCTTTGCCGATCGGGAGGTGCCATGTTTGTCTTTGACGTGACCACGAAGGCGGGGGCGCAGGGGAGGATCCAGGTGCAGGCGCTGGACTGGAGCCAGAGCGGCCCGGTGAGCTTTCAGTGTGACAGCGACGAGCTGGCCCTGGTGCTGCTGAGCGGGTGCCGCTGTGATGCCGTGGGGTACTTCAATCTGCTGGGGGGCTGCAAGCCGCTCTACGTGGAGCAGTGGCTCACCTATTTGCAGGAGCGTGGCCAGCTGGAAAAGGTCACGGCCCGCCAGGAGAGCCCGTCCCAACCCGATTACCTGACCCGGGCTGGGCTGGCGGACGACGAGCTCAATGCCCTGCTCGGGCAGATCTACAAGGTGGCCGGGTTCAACCGCCTGCAGATCAACCGCTACCTGAAGCATCGCCACAACCCGACCATGCTGGCGACCCGTTACGATCAGAAGGAGCTGGAGCGTTATCGCCAGCTCAACGACATCATTCTGACCCTGTTGAAGCTGAAACCGTCTCCGTGAAGATCCCCATCTGACCGATCTCCGGCCCCAGCTCCTGGGGCCGAGCGATGAGGTAGCCCTGCAAGCCGTCCACATACATGCTCTGCAGCATCTGCTTCTGGCCTATCTGTTCCACCCCTTCCGCGATCACCAGGCAGCCCATGCGATGGGAGACGTCGACGATCATCCGCACGAACTGCTGGTTGGTGAGATCCTGCTCCAGCTCGGTGATGAGACCGGGGTCCAGCTTGATGTAGTCGGGTTTGAGCTCGCGAAACAGGCTGAAGGAGCCGATCCCCTTGCCGAAGTTGCAGATGGCCGAGCGGCTGCCGTGGCGCCTGAGCAGCTCGAACAGCCGCCTGGACCCGGTCAGGTTGCGCTCCAGGTGCTCCTCGTCGAGCTCGAACACCAGGTTGGCCCCGATGTCGGGGTCTTTTTGCAACTGGTGATCCAGCCAGATGAGAAAGGCGCTGTTTTGCAGCAGGGAGCCCGGCAGATTGAGACCCCATCGGCTGTTGTGGCCTCCGAAGGCGCGGTATTGGCGGATGACGTGGCGGATCACCATCTGGGTCAGGCGCAGTACCATATCCAGCCGCTGCGCCATGGCGAGCAGGGTATCACTTGGCAGCACGGTGCCGTCGCTGCTGCTGAAACGGGGATAGATCTCGTGATAGGCGAGCATGCCGCGATGCAGGGGCTGGATGGGCTGGCAGGTGAAGCTGATGCTCTCCTGCTCCAGCAGATCGGTCAGCACCTGGGTCCAGTGACGCTGACCCTGCACCTCGACCACCTCGTCGTTCTGCTGGATGGCCCAGCCATTGACCACCTCCGTCTGGGCGCGGGCCAGCGCGAGATCCGCCCGGGCCAGAATGGCCTCTATCTTCTGCTCGCTGCTCAGGCGGGTCATTCCCGAGTAGGCGGCGCTCTCGAGCTCGTGATCGTGCTGATAGCGATCGAAGGCGAGCTTCAGATCCCGTCCCAGCAGATGGGGCGGGATCTGGGCCAGGGGGGGCAGCAGGACGGCAAAATCGGCCCCCGAGATGCGATAGACCCGGTGGCCTGGGAAGCGGCTGACGGTGTGGCTGATGAGGGCGGCGATGTCCCGGATGTAGGCATCCCCGGACTGGAAGCCGCGCTGGGCGTTGAGGGTCCCGAGCTCGGTGGCGCGGATGAGCACCAGGATGGCGGTCTGGGTGTTTTCCTGTTGCAGCAGCTCGGTCAGATCGCGCCGGAAGGCGTGGCGGTTGCCAAGCCCCGTCATCTCGTCCCGGGTCGCCTGATTGTGCAATTCGGTGATCTGGCGGTGGGCATCGATCTCGGCCTCATTGAAGGACGCAAGGAGCTGGCGCAGAGCCGTTTGTGCCTGTACGCTGTCGAGCATGGCGGGATCCCGCTGCTGCAGCGCCAGCAGCCAGCGTTGCTCCTGCCTCGCCTTTTCTCCACGGCGCACGCTGTGGGTGAGAAAGAGCAGCAGGGCGAATCCCGTCAGGGTGGTCATCAGGACCAGCAGCAGGGTGAGCGGTGAGGCGGGGGGGGCGAGCAGCACTCCCTGCAACAGCAGCATGGGAATGCAGACCAGTGCGCTGACCAGCAGCAGGTTTCCCTCATGTTTATTCAACATCGTTTCATCCTTGATGATGTTCATGATGTAGAAATTCTAACCAAGTCGCTGGCGCAAAACATGAGTACTCACGCAACTCCACGATAAAGCGCCGGCGGAATGCAACTAAATGTGAGTGAAAACACTTTCATGGTCTGTAAAAAAAGCGAAGATGGGTTGAAAACAGCCCCAACAGAGCAGAGGTAGATATGTTGCTAGAACCCGTAGACACCGCCAAAGCACGGCAACTATTGAATCAGAGTATGGCCTTGGTGCTCGCAGGGGGACGGGGCAGCCGCCTGAAGCAGTTGACCGATAACCGCGCCAAGCCCGCCGTCCACTTTGGCGGCAAATTCCGTATCATCGACTTCGTGCTCTCCAACTGCATCAACTCCGGCATCCGCCGGGTGGGTGTGGTGACCCAGTACAAGTCCCACAGCCTGTTGCGCCACCTGCAATCGGGCTGGTCTTTCCTGCGCTACCAGATGAACGAGTTCATCGACTTGCTGCCCGCCCAGCAGCGGGTGGACGAGGTGCACTGGTATCGCGGCACCGCAGATGCCATCTACCAGAACGTCGACATCATCCGTGACTACGGTCCCAAGTACATCGTGGTGCTGGCAGGGGATCACATCTACAAGATGGACTACGCCGCCATGCTGCTCGATCACGTGCGCCTCGGCGCCAAGGTGACGGTGGCCTGTATCGAGGTACCACGCTGCGAGGCATCGGCCTTCGGCGTGATGGACATCGACGAGCAACGCAAGATCCGCGCCTTCGTGGAGAAACCGGCCAATCCGCCCGCCATGCCGGGCTGCGAGGATCGCTCGCTGGCCTCCATGGGCATCTACATCTTCGAGGCGGAGTACCTCTACCAGTTGCTGGAAGAGGACATCCACAACCAGGAGTCCAAGCACGACTTCGGCATGGACGTGATCCCGCGCATCGTGGGAGAGGGCAAGGCCTTTGCCCACCCGTTCAACATGTCCTGTGTCGGGGCCAAGGAGGGGCAAAAACCCTACTGGCGCGACGTGGGGACCCTGGATTCGTTCTGGGAGGCGAACATGGATCTGGCCTCCGTGGTGCCCGAGCTCGACATCTATGACGAGAACTGGCCCATCTGGACCAGCCAGAACATGTCGCCCCCGGCCAAGTTCGTGCAGGACAGAAACGGCCAGCACGGCATGACCATCAACTCCATGTTCGCGGGGGGCTCCATCGTGAGCGGCTCCTTCGTGCTCAACTCGGTGTTGTTCACCAACGTGCGGGTGCACTCCTTCTGTACCCTGGATCAGGCGGTGATCTTCCCCGGGGTCGAGATCGGGGCTGGTTGCCGCTTGCGCCGGGTGGTGGTGGACAAGGGGTGCAAGCTGCCAGACGGCCTGGTGGTGGGGGAGAACGCGGACGAGGATGCACGCCGCTTCTACCGCTCCGAGCAGGGCATCGTGCTGGTGACCAAGCCGATGCTGGCCAAGCTCGGCTAACCTCGTCGACACAGACAAAAAAAGGGAGCCCTGGGCTCCCTTTCTATTGGTGGTCGATTTATTTCTCGCTGACCAGGGCCTTGCCGGCCATCACCATGGCGGTGCCATGCTTGCCACCGGCGGCGGTCACTTGCGGGACGCCATCTTCGTCGGTGTCGCTGCCGGCACCCTCGATGACGTTCTCGCCGGAGTCGCCGACCCATTCGGCCATCTGCATGCCGCCGTTGACGGTGCCGCGGAACCAGCTCACGTAGCGCTGGGTCAGCTGTGCCAGCTCAAGCTCGGGTGCCTTCTCGGCCCCTTCGTTGCGCAGGTTCAGCATGGCGGAGCGCAGGGCGCCGGAGATGGCGGCCTGGGTCCAGGGGGTGTATTCACCCTGCTTACCGGCGAGCCAGGTACCGGCCTTGGCATTGAAGTAGGCCTTGTCGGCGGCGATGAAGAGCTCGCGCGCCGCGGTGCGGTACTTGGCATCCGAGGTGGCCAGGAAGGCGGCGGTCAAGCCGCGGATGGCGGCGAACTGCGCGTCGATGGACTGACCGGCGTCAAGCTTGCCGCCCAGTGTCAGACCGTCATGGACCAGGCCGTTCTTGCCCTTGAGGTTGGCGAGGATGAAATCGGCCTGCTTGCGGACCAGTGCGATCGCCTGCTCACCCTGCGGGGTCTTGAGGTTCAGCTCGCCATTGTCACCGGCGGCGTAACCCACCGGCAGCGCATCCTGGGCGCGCTGGAAGATCTGCAGGGCGACCAGGGCGTAGGCGGCGTCGAAGGTAGTGACGTGCCCGGCCTGTTTGCCAGCTTGCCAGCTGTCGACCAGGGTGCCAGCCTTGGGTTCGAAGTGCAGGGCCAGCAGGTTCTTGAAGGTGAGGTTGGAGAGGTTCAGGGCAAGGGAGAAGGCATCGCTGCCCGCCACCGCCTTGCCCAGATCGTTGGTCTGGTTGGCAGCCGGAGCGGCGGCGAACGGGGCACCGTCAAACACGGCGTGGAAGGCCGGGTTCTGATTGGTGTTGGCCGTGCGCTGATCGCTGAAGGCGTAGAACTCGGAGAGGGGCCACAGCAGCATCCAGGCGTCGCGCAACTGGGCGGAGCCGTCCACGACCTCCAGCTTGCCGATGGCACCGGCGTCGTTCTTGCTGGTCTCGGTCACCTTCACCTGATGAGGGAAGTAAACAACCCCCTTGGCCGGATCGTACTGCGGGGTGATTTTGGCGCCCAGGGTCTTGCCGTCAAAGCCGAGCTGACCTTGCAGGATGGCGAGCTTGTCGATGGACTGCTCGGTCAGCATCATGCCGTTGAAGCCGTCGGCGGCAGAAACCCCCAGCTTGTGCTTGCCGTCCTGATCCATGGTGGCGGACGCGGCTTCCACCTCTTCATCGGTCTCGGCTACGTGCATGCCGCCCAGGAAGTCCTGGGACCACATCACTTCCTTGAGCAGGATGCCGCCCACGGCGGCCGGGACCAGCAGGTTGTCACTGCCGCTCCAGCGCAGGGTGGCGTAGTCGCGGAAGTAGGCGGGGACCTGGGTCTTGACGCTCTTCTCGTTGCCCTTGGCGGTCTTGATGGTGATCTGGTCACCGTTGACCGGGGTGGCGTTCACGGCCTGGGCGAACTCCGGGTTGGCGGAGGCGTAGGGCAGGGAGAGGGGATACATGCCCTGGGGAATTTCATCGGCGGGGAAGCCGACGGCCTCTGCCATGGCCAGTACCCGTTTGCCCAGGTCGGCCAGGGTGCCGCCACGCGCCTGGTTTTGCGGCCCGTTTACCAGATGGGGGCCCATGCCGGACTGGTAGTTGAGGGCGTACATTGCCTCTTCGGAGTATTCATAGGATTCGATCCCGGCGGCGAAGTCGAACGGAGTCGGCTCGTCGGCGCGGTTGGCGTCCAGCACATCCAGATCCAGACCGAGGGCCTCGGCCAGCGGCTCGCCGGAGAGCTCGAATTCGGTGTAGGCCAGCATGTTGGCGGCGGTGTTGAACGTCTTGTCCTCCACCTTGACGGCAGCCTGTGCGGCGCTGCTTAGGAGTGCGCAGGCGATCGCCTGCACCAGTACGGTTTTTCTCATGTCCTTCTCACCATATTGTTGATTTTATTATGACGCTTCTCATGAATCTAAATGAGAATGGTGTGCATTATGGGGCAAGGGGCGGGGCTTGAGAAGAAAAAAACCGCGCCCCGGTGGGGTGAAGAGGAGAGGCGCGGCGGCAGGTGTCACATCAGTTTGAAGGGGATGACCAGTCGGCCCGGCTCCACCTTGAGGGCTTCGACCTTCTCCTTGATCCGCGCCTCGTTCTGGCGGCTGCCATCGAGCCGGTAGACGGGGGTCTGGGAGAGGAACAGGGAGAGGGACTGGTTGAAGGTGGGCAAGAGCGGGGAGAGGGCGGTGCCCACGTCCGCTGGCTCTGTCTTGACGGAGAGCAGCTCGAGATCGCGCAGATAGATGGCGCCCTGTTCGGCCACATAGTCCGGGCGTGCCCGCAGGGAGAGGCGGATCTTCATCTGCTGGCTGCCCAGCGGGCTTGCCACCTGCAGCTCGCCGGCGGCATCCAGCTCGACCTTGTCGGCCTGGTTGCGGCCGATGCGGCTTTGCATGTCATCGAGTCGGATCTTGCTCGACATGATGCCGGGGATCCCCAGCTGTTTCTCGAAGGCGACTCGCTCCTTGAGGTACTGGTTGATCTCCCCTTCGCTGACGCTGTACTGGGTCAGCGAGCAGGCCGCCAGCAGCAGGGCGAAGGGGAGCAGAAGCAGGTGTTTCAACATGGGAGGGTTCCATTTTCGGGGCTGTCACAAGAGGTGGCGCCATCTTAGAGGCAAAGCGGGTTGGCCGCCAGTGGGGCCGCCCTGACCGGTTTCTGTCGCATCCCCCATATGGGGATGGCAATCCGTTTTCATTCGAGTAGCTATTTCCCTTCACCGCCAGCAGGCCCGCCCTGGCGTCATCCCCGACATACCCACAGACAAGCTCCTGTTTTAACGATGCAAAATCCCATTGACCCCGCGATTTCAAAGCGAGTATTTTACCGCCGCACAAAGTCAAATTGATAATCATTATCATTTTGAATCTTCTTTGAGGGTATGACGTGAAGACTCGAGTAATGGACAATGGCACACCTGCCGAGGCGAAGATGTCGCCTGATTTCTTGTTTACCTCGTGTCAGGGCACGATCAGTGCCACTGACCTGGGGCAACCCATCACCACCCCCGCCTGCGAGTGGCCCCTGCTGGCACAGCAGATAACCCTGGCCCTCGATGCCGCCAGGGCTGCCGGCCAGAGCAACCCCCTGCTCATCGGTGCTTTTGCGTTTGATCCGGCAGAGGCTTCCTGCCTCTATGTGCCCGGCCGTTATGAGCGGAGCGAGAAACTGGCCCCGACAGAGCCGACACCGGCGACAGAAGTGGAGCAGACCGTCGAGGCCAACCGGGTCATCTCGGTGCAGAGCACCCCGCCGGCCAGCGAATTCCAGGCCTCGGTCAGTGCGGCGCTGGATGCGTTTGCACAAGGTCGGCTCGCCAAGGTGGTGCTGTCGCGCAAACTCACCCTTACCCTGCACCAGCCTGCCGACCCTAAGCAGGTGATGGCCCGTTTGATGGCCCAGAATCCCCACGCCTTCCACTTCTCCCTGCCGCTCGGCCAGGGTCGCCGCCTGCTGGGCGCTAGCCCAGAACTGCTGCTGCGGGTCAGCGGGGGAGAGGTGTTCACCCACCCGTTGGCGGGTTCCGCCCGTCGGGCGAGCGAACCGGCGCAAGACGAAATGGTGGCCCGGGATCTGCTGGCCTCTCGCAAGGATCAGCATGAACACAAGTTGGTGATCGACGAGATCCGCCGGGTGCTGACCCCCCACTGCCGCGAGCTGGCGATCCCCGCTCATCCCTCGCTGATGAGCACGGATACCCTCTGGCATCTGGGCACTCCCATCGCTGGCCGGCTCAATGGCGGCGAGGCGTCGGTGCTCTCCTTGGCCTGCCAGCTGCATCCCACCCCGGCCCTGTGCGGCTATCCCACCGATCTGGCCCGCCAGTTCATCCGCGAGCAGGAGCCCTTCCGGCGAGCCTTGTTCAGCGGCATCGTCGGCTGGTGCGACAGCCAGGGCAACGGCGAGTGGGCCGTGGTGATCCGCTGCGGCGTGCTCGATGGCCATCAAGTGGAGCTGTTTGCCGGCGCCGGCATCGTCGCGGGCTCGGATCCCGCCATGGAGTGGGCCGAGACCGGCACCAAGCTGGGCACCATGCTCAAAGCTCTGGGCCTGGATTTGGAGGTGGCGCAATGACGCAGCTTCAATATCTGGGCTGGCAGAGTGGACAGTCGAATCTGGAAGCCCTGGGCCTGAGTCCGGAGGTGGCGCAATGAGCCAATTAAACCACTTCCTGCCCTATACCCGCTGGCCTGACGAATTGGCCCAGCGTTACCGCACCAAGGGGTATTGGCGCGGCGAGCCGCTGACCGCCATGCTGGCGCGTCAGTGCGAGCTGGCCCCCGACGCCGAGGCCATCCTCTGCGGCGAGCGCCGCTTCAGTTATCGCGAGCTGGACGCCGCTTCGAGCCGGCTGGCCGCCAATCTGGCCCGCCACGGCCTGGGGGTGGGGGATACCGCGCTGGTGCAGCTCCCCAACGTGGCCGAGTTCTATCTGGTGTTCTTCTCCCTGCTCAAGGCCGGCATCGCGCCGGTCAACGCGCTCTTTAGCCACAACCGGCTGGAGCTTCTCTCTTATGCCGAACAGATCACTCCGCGCCTCTTTGTCGGCTCGCTGGCTCACCCGCTGTTTGCGAGCAAGGGTCGAGAGAGCGAGCTGCTGACAACCATCGGCACTGAGCTGGTGCTGCTGGATGGCGACACAGGGGCGCTGGGGCTGACCCACTGGTTGACGAAGGGGGATGAGAGTGAGCCAGTGAAATATGGCCCGACCCCGGCGGACGAGGTGGCCTTCTTCCAGCTCTCCGGTGGCAGCACCGGCACCCCCAAGCTTATCCCCCGCACTCATGACGACTATTACTACAGCGTGCGTCGCAGCAACGAAATTTGTTGCCTCGGCCCCCATACCCGCTATCTGTGCGCCCTGCCGGCGCCCCACAACTTCCCCCTGAGCTCCCCCGGAGCGCTCGGTGTATTCGAGGCGGGCGGCACCGTGGTGCTCGCACCCGATCCCAGCCCCATCAGCTGTTTCCCGCTGATTGCCCGCCACCGGGTCAATCTCACCTCGCTGGTGCCGCCGGCGGTCTCGCTCTGGCTGCAGGCCGCGGAAGCGGATCCCACTGCGTGCACTCAGCTCGAGAGCCTCGACTTGCTGCAAGTGGGTGGCGCCAAGCTGGGGGAGGCGGTGGCCAGCAAGATTGGGCCGCTGCTCGGTTGCCGGCTGCAGCAGGTGTTCGGCATGGCGGAGGGGCTGGTCAACTACACCCGGCTGGACGACCCCGACGAGAAGGTGATCCATACCCAGGGCCGCCCCATGAGCCCGGACGACGAGGTGCGCATCCTCGATGAGGCGGGCAATCCGGTTGCCCCCGGCGAGCCTGGTGCCCTGCACACCCGCGGCCCCTATACCTTCCGCGGTTACTACCAGAGCCCGGCCCACAACGCCCGGGTGTTCGATAGCGATGGCTTCTACTGCTCCGGTGACCTGGTGGTACAGGATGCCGATGGCTACCTCACCGTGGTCGGGCGGCAGAAGGATCAGATCAACCGGGGCGGCGAGAAGATCGCGGCGGAAGAGGTGGAAAACCAGCTGCTGCACCACCCGGCCATCACCCATGCGGCCCTGGTCTCCATGCCCGACAGCGCCATGGGGGAGAAGAGCTGCGCCTTCATCGTCAGCACGGATCCCGCCTTGAAGCCGCTGGCCTTGCGCAAGTTTCTGCGCGAGCGCGGGGTGGCGGACTTCAAGCTGCCCGACCGTTTCGAAACTCTGGACGCCCTGCCCATGACGGCGGTGGGCAAGATTGACAAGCAGGGGCTGCGGGCGCGCATTGCGCACGCCATCGCCGCCAACCAGCCTCTACAGCATAAAAACTAGTAAGGAATCATGACGTTATGGCTATCCCAACCCTGAACAATTACGCCATGCCCAGCCAGTGGAAGGCCAACAAGGTCAACTGGTCTCTGGATCCCAAGCGCGCCGCCCTGCTGATCCACGACATGCAGGAGTACTTCACCGCCTTCTATGGCGAAAACAGCCCGCTGATCGCGGCGCTCACCGAGCGCCTGGCCGCCGTGCGCAAGCAGTGCAAGGCCCTCGGCATCCCGGTCTTCTACACCGCCCAGCCCAAGGATCAATCCCCTGAAGATCGCGCCCTGCTGAGCGACATGTGGGGCCCGGGTCTCAACAAGCGGCCCGAGCAGCAGCAGGTGGTGGCAGCGCTGCGCCCGGAGCGTGACGACACTGTGCTGGTCAAATGGCGTTACAGCGCCTTCCAGCGCTCCGAGCTGGAGCAGATGCTCAAAGCGCTGGGGCGGGATCAGCTGATCATCGGCGGCATCTACGGCCATATCGGCTGCATGATGACCGCCTGCGACGCCTTCATGCGCGACATCCAGCCCTTCTTCCTGGCGGACGGGGTGGCAGACTTCTCCCTGGCCGATCACCAGATGGCGCTCGACTACGTGGCAACCCGCTGCGGCAAGGTGATCCGCTGCGAGGAGGTGCTGGCCCTTGCGCCGGTTGCCGCTTCTGCCGTCCAGAGCAATCCGTTGCTGACGTATGAGGGGCTCAAGGCACGGCTGCTGAGTCATATCGACGAGGACGAAGATGAGTTTGACCCCGACGAGAACCTCATCGACTACGGTCTGGATTCGGTACGGATCATGGCCCTGCTCACCGAGTGGCGCGCCGCCGGGGTGGAGCTCGGCTTCGTGGATCTCGCCAAGCTGCCGACCCTCAACGGTTGGTGGCGCCTCATCGAGGCCAGACTGGCAGCCCAGGCGCTGGAGGTGACCCCATGAACCGCTTCCCCTTGACCATCCCCCAGCAGGGGCTCTGGTCCGGTCATCTGCTCAATGACGACAAGGCGATGTTCAACACCGCCGAGTGCATCGCCTTCGACGGCAAGGTCGAGACGGCCGTGCTGGTCGCGGCCCTTGCCAAGGCGGTGGGGGAGTGCGAGGCGCTCAAGGGCCACTTCGAAGACGATAAGGAGGCGGTCTGCTTCGTCTCGCATGAGCTGCCCCTAGCCTATGAAGAGGTCTCCCTCGAGCGTGATGACGAGACGCTGGCCCGCGCCTGGGCCTGGGCCGCTCTGCGCCGCCCGTTCGAGCTGACCCAAGAAGCGCCCTGCCGTTTCGCCCTGCTGCGCGGCCCCGGCCGCGATTATCTCTACAGCTGCGTGCACCACATCGCCCTCGACGGCTTTGGCACCACCTTGCTGTTCCAGCGCATCGCCGAACTGTATGCAGAGGGGCTGGCCGGTGAGATGCACTCCCCATCCCCCTTCGGCTCGTTGGCTGAGGTGCTGGCAGAAGAGGCGAGCCGTGAGCAGAGCGGCAAGAACGACGCCGCCCGTGCCTTCTGGCAGGAGCAGCTGCAAGGCTGGCCCGAGGTGAAGTCCTTTGGCGAGACCCGCGCACCGATTGCCGCCGACTTTATCCGCGAGAGCCGTCCGCTGCCGGCGGCGCTGTGGCAATCCCTGACCGGCTTTGCCGACGAGCACAAGCTGGGCTGGCCCGATCTGCTGCTGGCCGGCCTCTCGGCTCAGTTGTCGCTGTCGAGCGGCCAGGATAAGACCCTGCTCGGACTGATGATGATGAACCGCATCGGCTCGGCGTCGCTGACCGTGCCCTGCATGCAGATGAACATCACCCCCCTTGCTCTGGAGCTCGAAGAGGGGCTGGATCTTGCGGGGGCTGCCGGCGCCGTGGCCAAGGCCAAGCGCGGGGTGCGCAAGCACCAGCACTACCGCTACGAGCTGCTGCGCCGCGACCTTGGCCTGGTGGGGGGCGACAAACGCCTGTTCGGCCCCCTGGTCAACATCATGCCGTTCGATCACGCTCGCCGCTTCGGGCCGCTATCTGCCCATATTCTCAACATCAGCGCCGGCCCGGTGGAGGATCTCACCATCGAGGTGCAGGTCGGCGTCGATGGCCAGCCACGCCTGGATCTGGATGCCAACCCCGGCTGCTACCGGCAGGGGGATCTGGCCGCCATCGCCGATACCCTGTTTGCCCTGCTGGGACGCTGGCTGACCGAGCCCGCCCAGACGCTGGGTGCGCTCAAGGCCGACTGGCTGGCCGAGCAGCGGGCCAGCGCCCTGATCACCGGCCCCGCCCATGAAGTGATCAAGACACGGCCGGTGCTGGAGGCGCTCTGCCACTTCGCCGCCCAGACCCCTGACAAGGTTGCGCTGGAGCAGGGAGAGGCCCGCTTCAGCTACGAGGCGCTGCTGGCCAGATCCGAACAGATGGCGGCTGCCCTGCAGGCCGCAGGCGTCGCCCCCGGCGACAAGGTGGGGGTCATGCTGGCCCGCACGCCACAGGCCATCTTCGCCCAGCTGGCGGTGCTGCTGGCGGGCGCCGTCTATGTGCCCCTCGACCCCGAGCAGCCGCTGGAGCGCCAGGGCCATATCCTGCGGCTGGGGGAGGTCAAGACCCTGATCACCCAGGCCGAGTACCGCCACAAGCTGGCCAGCCTGTTTGAGGGGCGCACCCTGCTGGCGGGGGATCTGGTGAGCGGTGATCGGCTCAACCAGCCGGCCGCCGGCCGCGCCGTCGCCTACCTGATGTTCACCTCGGGCTCGACCGGTCTGCCCAAAGGGGTGGCGGTGAGCCACGGCGCGCTGGATCACTTCGCCGCCGCCGCCCGCTGCCGTTATCACCTGGATGAAGAGGCGCGGATGCTGCAATTCGCCCCCTTCAACTTCGACGCCAGCATCGAGGAGGTGTTCGCTACCTTGAGCGCCGGCGCCACCCTGGTGCTGCGCACCGACGCCCTGCTCGAATCCATGCCCGCCTTTGCGGCCGGGGTCGAGCAGATGGGGATCACCCACCTCGACCTGCCCACCGCGTTCTGGAACGAATGGGTGGTGGCGCTGACGGCGGGTCAGGCCCACATTCCTGCTGGGCTTACCACCGTCATCATCGGCGGCGAGGCGGTCTACCCCGAGCAGCTGGCCCAGTGGCAGCGTCAGGGCCGCTCCGATGTGCGCCTGTTCAACACCTACGGCCCCACCGAAACGACCGTGGTGGTGACCACTCAGGAGCTGCAGCAGGAAGATCCGAGCCAGGCCCAGTTGCCCATCGGCCTGCCGCTGCCCGGCATGCTGGCGCTCATTCTGGGAGCGGGGGAGCAACCCGCCAGCGAGGGGGAGCTGGTGCTGCTCGGCCCGCAGCTGGCCAACGGCTACGTGGGGGGCGTGCAAGGGAGCTTCGATACCTTGCGGGTTGGCGCGGAGCAGATGCCCGTCTATCGCACCGGCGATCGGGTGCGCCTGGTGGATGGCCGGCTGGTCTACCTCGGCCGGCGCGACAACGAGTTCAAGATAAGTGGCTATCGCATCCAGCCCGGCGAAGTGGAGGCCCAGCTGCTGGCCCTGCCCGGGGTGGACGAGGCCTGCGTACAGGGGGTGAGCATCGGCAGCGTGCGCCGGCTGGTGGCCTTCGTGGCGGGGCCGGAGCGCGACAGCCGGGTCATCAAGGCGCAGCTCGCCAGGGTGCTGCCCGCCGCCATGATCCCCACCGACTATCGCCACTATGACCAGCTGCCCCGCACCGGCTCCAACAAGCTGGATCGCAAGGCCCTGCTGGCCGCCTACCAGGCGGGCGGCGAAGCCCTGACCCTGGGCAGCGAGACCGAGAACCGGGTTGGCGCCATCTGGCAGCAGATCCTGGGGCTCGCCACCATGGCGCCCACGGACAACTTCTTCGAGCTGGGGGGCCAGTCCCTGCAGACCATCCAGATCGTCAACCGGCTCGGCGCCGAGTTCGGGGTGCAGGTCAAGGTCTCCGACGTGTTCGATCACCCGCGACTCGATGACTTCTGCCGCTTCCTCGACGGCCTGCTTGCCGAGGACGAAGAGAGCGTGGAGATGGTGTGGTGATGGATAAGGAGCAACAAGCAATGGCCTTTGATTTTACTGGCAAGCGGGTCTGGGTGACCGGAGCCGGGCGCGGCATCGGCCGCGAGGTGGCGATGCAGTTCGTGGCGGCCGGCGCAATCGTGGTGGGGCTGGATCTGGCGTTTCCCGAAGCCGACTACCCCTATGCCACCCGGCTGCTCGATATCGGCGATTCGAAGGCGGTCAACGCCTGCTGCGCAGCGCTGCTGGCGGACGGCGGGCTCGATGTGCTGGTGAACGGGGCCGGGGTGCTGCGCCTCGGCCCCACCGAGACTCTGAGCGATGACGACTGGCACGACTGCATGACGGTCAACGCCAGTGGCGTCTTCTATCTGCTGCGGGCCCTGGTGCCCCACTTCAAGGGGCAGCGGCGCGGCGCCATCGTCACCATCGGCTCCAATGCGGCCCATGTGCCGCGCATGCAGATGGCGGCCTACTGCGCCTCCAAGGCGGCGGTCACCAGCCTGACCCAGACGGTGGGGCTGGAGCTGGCTCCCTTCGGCGTGCGCGCCAACCTGGTGTCACCGGGCTCGACGGATACCCCCATGCTGCGCGGCATGCTGCCAAGCGAGGAGGCCATGGCCCGCACCATTGCCGGGTTGCCGGAGCAGTTCAAGCTCGGCATCCCCTTGCGCAAGGTCGCCACCTCGGCGGAGATCGCCCATACCGTCCTCTTCCTGGCCTCGGATCTGGCCAGCCACATCACGCTGCAGGATCTGGTCGTCGACGGCGGCGCCACCCTGAGTGCCTGAGGCTTGAGAAACAGATGAACAATATGATTTTGCTGTTGAAACAGCTGGAACGGCAGGGAGTCAAACTGGCGCTGAACGACAAGGGCCAGCTTATCTCCCAGTCGAGCAAGGAGGCGGTGACACCGGCCATCGGCGCCACCATCAAGGCCCACAAGGATGAGCTGGTGCGCTGCCTGGCGGCCCGCGCCGCCTTCGAGGCGCCTATCGTCGCCGAGGGCGCCCGGCAGGGGCCGCTCTCCTCGTCCCAGAGCGGGCTCTGGTTTATCGAGCAGTACGAGGAGGCCTCCCACCTCTACAACATGCCGGTCTATTTTCGCGTCAAGGGAGAGCTGGACACGGCGGCGCTGGAGTTTGCTTTCGACCACCTGTTTGCCCGCCACCCCAGCATGCGCACCCGCTTCATCAAGGACGAGGCGGGCAGGGGGGCCCAGGAGATCCTGCCCCACACGCCCTTCAAGCTGCAGATAGAGGATGTCAGCGCAGAGCCCATTGCTGAGCGGGAGGCCTATGTGGCTCGCCGGGTGCGCGAAGAAATAGGCCGCCCCTTCTCCCTGACCCAGGGGGATCTGAGCCGGGTGCATCTTATTCGGCTCGGCAGCCGCGAGCACGTGCTGCTGATCACCCAGCATCACATCATTTCCGACGGCTGGTCGGTCAAGAACATGTTCGCGGATCTCAAGCGCGCCTTTCTTGCCCATCAGAACCGCGAGCCTCTGCAGGTGAGCGAGCTGCCGCTCACCTACATCGACTATGCCCGCTGGTTCAACTCACCGCGTTTTCTCGATTATCACGCCGAGTTCAAGCCGTTCTGGGTCGATCGGCTCGGTGGCAGCCCCGAGGTGCACGGTCTGCCGCTGGACAAGCCGCGCCCGGCCCATCAGGACAGCGGCGGCGAGCTGGTCTTCTCCACCATCGAGAGCGACCTGTGGGAGAGCTTCAAGCGCCTGTGCCAACGGCACAGCACCTCCAACTTCATCGGTCTGCACGCCCTGTTTGCCTTGCTGATGGTGCGCCAGAGCGGCGAGAAGGAGGTGGTGATCGGCACCCCGCTTGCCTATCGCGAGCGTCACGAAATCGAGTCGCTGGTGGGCTTTTTCGTCAACACCCTGGTGCTGCGCACTCAACTCAGCGGCAAGCCCAGCTTTGTCGACTATCTGCAGCAGTGCCGGGAAGAAGATTTAGCTGCTTTTGACCATCAACTCTATCGGTTTGAGGCGCTGGCTGAGGCCATCGGCGCTGATCGCACCACCGCCATCAACCCCATCTTCCAGATCATGCTGGTCTATCAGGCCAAGGTGGACTTCAACGATCTCATCCCCGGCTGCCAGCTGGTGGAGGAGACCTCGCCTGTGCTGCCGGCCAAGACCGACATCTCGGTCAAGGTGACCGAGCTGATGGACTCCGTCCGGGTGGACTGGCTGTTTGCCACCGCCCTGTTCGAGCGAGAGACCATCCAGGCCTATGCCGATCGCCTGCTGCACCTGATGCGCGCCGTGGTGGCGGCCCCCGAGACCGACATCTGGCAACTGCCGCTGGAGGCGGGCACCGACCAGGCAGCGCTGGCCGCCGAGCTTGCAGACCTGCCGCCGGATTACCCGAGCCGCGACACCCTGCTCTGTCATATCGAACGGCGCGCTATTCAGTTGTCGGACGCGTTGGCGGTCAGCGACGGCGCGCAATCGTTGACCTATGGCGAGCTGGAAACGCGTGCCAACCGGCTGGCCCACTGGCTGCTGGCTCAGGGCGTCACCCCGGGCGCCGCCATCGGCATCCAGGCCAGGCGCGATGTGGCCTTCGTCATCGCCCTGCTCGCCTGCTGGAAGGCGGGGGCGGCTTATGTACCGCTCGACCCTGCCTATCCCGCCGAGCGGCTGGCCCATATCCTTGGCGATGCATCCATCAGCCTGGTGCTGGGTGGCGTGCCGGACCCGCGGCTTGGCGAGGCGCTGGCGGGCACGACTGCCGCGTATCACGACCTGCACGGGCTGGCGCTGGACAAGATGCCAACCAGCACGCCCGCACTGCCCCGGGACGCCGCCATGCTGGCCCAGATCATCTACACCTCCGGCAGCACCGGCCTGCCCAAGGGGGTCATGGTGGAGCAAGGCAGCCTGGTCAATCTGATGGCGGATCACGGCGAGCGCATCGCCCTTGATCAGAACGGGGCCATGTTCAACTGTATGTCCCTCTCGTTCGATGCCGGCAACATGACCGCCTTGCTGCCCCTGTACTGCGGCGCGGCCCTGCACTTCGGCGAGCCGGGCGAGGAGGTGATCAGTGCCGCGATCGCTTGCGGTGCCAGCCATATGATCCTGCCCACGGCGCTGTTGGCGAATCTATTGCCAGCGGCGGATCTCGGTTCCCTCAAGGCCATCGGCTTTGGCGGCGAGGCGTGCCCGAGCACTTTGGTTGAACGTTGGGGGGATCGGGTGGCCCTGTTCAACATGTACGGCCCGACCGAGTGCACCGTCACCGCGCTCTGCGCGCGGCTCACCCCGGGGGCGCCCATCACCATAGGTCGACCCGTCAACCACCTGAAGGCGCTGATCCTGGATGAGGCGGGCAACCTCTGCCCGGTGGGGGTCCCCGGCGAGCTCTGCCTGGCAGGGCTGGGGCTGGCCCGTGGCTACCTCAATCTGCCGGAGCGCACCCAAGAGGCCTTTATCGAGCTGGCCTTTGATGCAATGAATGAGGAACGTACCCATCGCCTCTATCGCACCGGCGATCGGGCCCTGCTGCGCCGCGACGGCAACATCCAGTATCTGGGCCGGATAGACGAGCAGATCAAGCTGCGCGGCTATCGCATCGAGCCGGGTGAGATAGAGACCCGGCTTGCCGAATTGTGCCCGGCCATTCGCCAGATCAAGGTGGTGGTGCAGGAGGGGCGCCTGCTCGCTTACGCCTGTTTGCAGGCCGGGGCCAGGGAGCCTGACGGCGATGCCCTGCTGCAGCGGGCCGGCGAGTGCCTGCCCGAATACATGGTGCCGGCGCGCCTCTGCTGGTTGCCCGAGATGCCGCTCACTCCCAACGGCAAGCTGGACTTGCGCCGCCTGCCCGCCATCGTCTGGCAGCAGAGCAAGGGCGAGCCGCAAAACGAACTGGAGCAGACCGTGCTTGCCATCTGGCAAGGGGTGCTCAAGCAACCGCTCGGGGTGGAGGATGACTTCTTCCGCTTAGGCGGTGACTCCATCCTCAGCATCCAGCTCACCACCCGGTTGCGGGATGCGGGGCTGCACTGCAGCGTGAAGGACGTGTTCGAAGCCAAGACGGTGCGCCGCCTCTGCCGCCAGCTCGGCCAGCAGCAGGCGGTCAGCCACAGGAGCGAGCAGGGCAGCCTGACCGGCAAGTTTCCGCTCCACCCCATTCAGCACTGGTTCTTCGAGCAGGGCTTTGCCAGGCCCGGTCACTGGAACCAGGGGGTGATCCTGCGCCTGCCGGCCGGGGTGGACGATGAGGCCCTGCGCGGCTGGCTGAATGCCCTGCGCCAGTACCACGATGCCCTGCGTCTGGCGGTGACCCCGACCGGCCAGCGCTACCTGGCCGAACTGCCATTGCCGCCGCTGCCGACCCTGGATGCCGCCAATCTCGACGAGGCCGGGCTGCAGGCCCGCCTGACCGAGCTGCAGGGAGATTTCGACCCTGCCAGCGGCCACACTTTGGCCTGGGCCCGCCTGCGCAATCTCTCTCTGGAAGGTGAGCGGGCGGGCGATCGCGAGACGGTGGAGGGGCTCTTCCTCGCCTTCCATCATCTGGTCATCGATGCCGTCTCCTGGCGCATTCTGGCCGAGGATCTGGCCCGGGTGAGCAGGGGTGAGCCGCTGCCCGCCAAGGGCAGCAGCTATCGCCAGTGGGGCGAGGGGCTAGCGGCCTACGCCAAACGGGAAGAGGAGCAGCTTGGCTTCTGGCTGGCTCAGGGGGAGGCCAGCAAGCCAGGCTTGCTGGAGGAGCGACGCGCCGCCGATGGCCGCGCCGCCGCCAGCCTGCTGCAGCTGAGTCAGGAGACCACGGCCCGGCTCATCGACACCGCCAACCAGGCCTACTTCACCCGGGTGCCCGACCTGCTGCTGGCGGCCCTGACCCGTACCCTGAGCGAGCAGGGTTACGGCAGCCGTCACTGTGTAATGCTGGAAGGACACGGCCGCGAGGCCATCGATGCTGAACTGGACGTGAGCCGTACCCTGGGCTGGTTCACCAGCACCTATCCGCTGGCGCTGGCGGATGCCGGGGCGTGGGATGCGCTGGTCTGCGCCACCAAGGAGCAGCTGCGCGCCGTACCGGACAAGGGGGTGGGCTTCAACGCCCTGCGACTGCACCACCCTCGTGGGTCTGAGCTGCCCCAGGCCCTGGTGGTCTTCAACTACCTGGGGGTCAGCCATCAGGGCGAGGCCGCTCAGCCCTGGCAGCCCCTGCCCGTGGCGCCGGGGGCACCTACGTCCCCTGACAACCTGCCGCGCGAGCTGGTCAGTCTGCACGGTGGCGTGTTTGATAGCCGCCTTACCCTGCGCCAGGTGGGCGCCCTCAACCAGCAAGGGAGCGACGCCCTGATGGCGCGGCTGGCGGACAACCTGACGGCGCTGGTAGATCACTGCTGCACGGTGAAGGCCCCGCGTCACACCCCGAGCGACTTCCCGGGGCTTTGCCTCTCGCAAGCCGCGCTCGATGGGGTGCTGAGCGAGCGCGAGGTGGAGACCCTGCTGCCCATGACCTCTCTTCAGCAGAGCATGTTCCATCACAGGGCGCTGCTGCCCCGGGATCACGCCTATCACCTGCAAACCGAGATGGACTATCAGCAGCCGCTGGACGTGGCGGTCTACCGTCAGGCCTGGCAGGGGCAGATCGCCCGCTGGCCAGCCCTTCGCAGCGAACTGGTGCTGGCAGACGGGGTGGCGCTCCAGCGCATCCTCAAGCGCGCCGAGTTGCCGTTCCACTATGAGGATTTGTCTGAAGTGGAAAATGCAGAGGCTCGAGTCCAGGCCTATCGTGAGCAGGATCTGGCCCGCCCGATCCCGCTGGAGCAGGCCCCCCTGCTGCGCCTTGCCTGTTTCAAATTGGCCCCCGATCACCACAAGATGATCTTCAGCGCCCATCACGGCGTGCTGGATGGCTGGAGCGGCCCCGTGTTGCTGGGTTCCTTGCATCGCGCCTATCAGGCGCTGATGAACGGCCTGCTGCCGCAGGGCGAGCCGGATACCGCCTGGCTCGAGTTTGGCCGCCATATCGCCAGCCAAGCCCGCAGCGCCGAGGCTTACTGGCAGGGGCGGGGCGAACTGCTGGCAACGCCCAACGATCTCGCCTGCCTGTTCGGGGTGACGCTGGACGCTCGCGCAAGCGGGCGCCATACCCAGCTGCGACCGGCGGTGTGCGCCACGGCGCTGCCGACCGAGGTGGCGACCTTGCTCGCCCACCGTGCCCGCGACCTTGGCGTGACCGCGGGCCTGTTGGCCCAATATGCCTGGCACCGTCTGCTGGCACGCCGCTCTGGCGATGCCGTCACCCTGGTGGGCAACGTGACCCCGGGCCGGGATTACCCCATCGAGGGGATCACCGCGAGCGTCGGGCTCTACATCAACAGCCTGCCGTTGGCGCTTGAGTGGCGCACCGAGCTGACCCTAGCCGAGCATATCGCCCGGTTGCAGACCGATCTGATGGCGCTCAACGAGCACGGCACCCAGTCGCTGGCGGCATTGACCAAGGGCCGGTCGCGTCTGTTCCAGAGTCTGTTCGTGTTCGAGAACTACCCCATGCCGGCGGCCCCTGTCGCCCCCGAACCTCACCAGCTGGTGCCGCGCTTTGGCGCCGTGGTGGAGAAGGTGGAGCTGCCGCTCTCCTTGGTGGTCAGCAGCCGGGGTGAGACGCTCCAGCTGCGCCTCGAGTTCGATGGCGAGCAGATCCCCGAGGCACGGGCAGAGGCGGTGCTGGCTGACTGGCTGGTCGAGCTCGACTGGCTGGCGCAGGCGGATCTGAGCCAACCGGCCAGTGTGGTGGCGACGGCACTGCCCCCGGTGATGCCGCAGGTGGCCGCCACCAGGACGGAGCCCGGTCTGGCTCAGCCGCCGGCCGAGGCCCGCGTGCTGGTGGCCCTGTGGGAGCGCCAGTGCGGCGTGCCCGGTATCTGGCAGCAGACTCTGTGTGAACTCGGGGTGGATTCGGTGCAGCAGCTCGCCCTGCTGGCGGCCCTCAACGAGGCGTTCGCACAGGATCGAGCGCCGCTCACCCTGCAGACCCTCAAGGCCCATCCATCCCCCAGCCGGCTCTATCGGCACTGGCTGGTGCGCCAAACGGAGGCCGCGCTATGACAGTGACCATCAAGCATAAGGCTCCGCTCGTGCAAACCCGGCCTGCCCCCCGTGAGGGGGCGGCCAATCTGGGCGCGCGGCTGGCGGCCTGTCTGGCCGCCAGCCCGCTGGCCCCCGCCATCCATATGGGCGGATCAGATGAGCAGTGGCTCAGCTACGGCGCGCTCAATGCCAGAGTCGGCGAGATTGCCGCCCGATTGCAGGGGCTGGCGGTGGGAGAGCGGGTTGGTCTCTATCTCTCCCGCGGCCCCGATCTGGTGGCCAGCCTGCTGGCCTGCCTGCGCCTCGGTCTCACCTTCGTGCCCCTTGAACCGGACTTTCCGGTGGAGCGGCTACAGGGGATCGCCCGCCAGGCGCGCCTGTCGGCGGTGATCTGCGACGGCAATCGATCGGTGCCCGCTTTCGGTTGTCCGCTGCGTACCCTCGACGGGCCGGCAGCGGCAGGGCCCGTCTCCTGGCCTCAGGTGGATGACGCCCTGGCTGCCTACATGATGTTCACCTCGGGCTCCACCGGCGAGCCCAAGGGGGTGGTCATCAGCCGGCGGGCCCTGCTCTGCTTCCTCGACGGGATCCGCGAGCGGCTCGGGCTCTCACCTGGCTGCCACTGGCTCTTTATCACCACCCCGGCCTTCGACATCTCCCTGCTGGAGATGCTGGGGCCGCTCTGG
The DNA here is from genome assembly GCF_040907855.1 of Aeromonas sp. s4. Taxonomy (NCBI): domain Bacteria; kingdom Pseudomonadati; phylum Pseudomonadota; class Gammaproteobacteria; order Aeromonadales; family Aeromonadaceae; genus Aeromonas; species Aeromonas sp. s4. The sequence continues at coordinate 57,828 of NZ_JBFOCP010000058.1, forward strand.
GGCGGTGGCCGGCTGACGGTGGCCGGCGGCGAGCACAACAAGGATCCCCTGGGGATGCTGGCCTTGCTCGAGGCAGACCCCTCCATCAACTGGCTGCAGGCCACCCCGGCCTGCTGGCGCATGCTGCTCAAGGCGGGCTGGCAGGGGCGCAATACCCTCACCGCCCTGTGCGGTGGCGAGGCGCTGGACTCAGGGTTGGCCGAGCAGCTCTGTGCCCGCACCCGGCGGCTGTGGAACTGCTACGGGCCGACCGAGGCCACCGTCTGGTCCCTGGTGAGCGAGGTGCGCTGGCCGCCGGTTGGCGGGCAGATCACCATCAGCCACAGCCTACCCGGCTATCGTCACTGGGTGCTGGACGAGGCGGGGCAGCCGGTGGCAGAGGGGGAGTGCGGCGAGCTCTGCATCGAGAGCCCGGCCCTGTGCGAGGGGTACTGGCGCAAGCCGGCCTTGACCAGCGCCGCCTTCTTGCGCCTTGCCACCCATCGCCTCTATCGCACCGGTGATCGGGTGCGCCTCCTTGGGGCGGACCGCTTCCTCTATCTGGGGCGGCGTGACGATCAGATCAAGCTGCGGGGTTTTCGCATCGAGCTCGGCGAGGTGGAGGCGGGACTGCGCCACCAGGCCGGGGTGCAGGAGGCGGCGGTGCGTCTGGTGGGCGAGGGGGACGAGGCCATGCTGGTGGGCTACGTGGAGGCGAAAAGCGGGGTGACTCTCAATCGGCTGGCCCTGCGCAAGGGGCTGCAGGCGACGTTGCCGCACTACATGGTGCCGGCGCGGCTCATCCTGCTGGATGCCCTGCCCAAGACCGGCAGCGGCAAGCTCGACAGAAAGGCGCTGCCCTTGCCCGAGTAGACGGCCTTGCCGAGCCATGGATAAAAAGAAGCCCGCATCTTGCGGGCTTCTTGTTGGCTGTAAACCGAGGGGGGATTAGTGAGCGATGGGGGCGGCATCCGGTTTGGTCAGCAGGCGCTCGACGTCGTCGATCACCTTGAGGGCCGCCTGGGGGCCGCCGGTGGAGGTCCAGAGCGACCCGTCCACGGCGCCGAAGCGCTTGCCCTTGATGGCGCCGAGTTGCTGGAAGGCCGGGGTCTGCTCGGCCTGCTTCATGGCATCCACCGCATCCCCGCTGGTGCTGAGGGTGCCGATCACCAGCCAGTCACCGTCCAGCAGGTTGAGGGATTCGAGGCTCAGGGCCGGGGAGTGGGGGCTCTTGTCGCCAATCTGGTGAGAGGGTCGGGTGAGCCCCATCTCGGTGGCCACGCTGCTGGCAAAGGTGCCGCCGTGCATGTAGCTCGGCCCCTTGGGGTTCCAGCGCACTATGCTCATCTGTTCCCCCTGATGCTGGGCGAGCTTGCTGCGGGCCTCTGCCAGGCGGGCCTCATACCGGGTGAGGAACGCCTTGGCCTCGGCCCCCCGGTTCATCGCGTCGGCGCTGCGACCGAACACGGTTTTCCAGGGCTCGCCCCAGTTGCCGGTGACGACGGTGGGGGCGATCTCCTTGAGCAGGGCCAGGAGCTCGGGCTTGGTCTGGCCGGTGAGGATGAGGTCCGGCTCCAGATCGATGAGGGTCTCCAGATTGGGGTTGTCCAGATCCCCGACCACGGCGATCTCCTTGCCCGCCTTGTCCAGCAGATAGCGGGGCAGGGTGGACTGGCCGCGCCCATTGACGGTGCCCACCGGCTGCACCCCCAGAGTCAGGGCGCTGTCGAGATCGAGTTCGCTCAACACGACGACTCGCCGGGGCGCATCGGGGACGCTCTGGGGCTGGCCATTGGCATCGATGACCTGGCGGCTGCCCGCCTGGGCCTGGAAGCCCGTCAGGCTGGCCAGCATGAGCAAGGTGGCCAGCGGGGAGAAGATCTTCATGGTGACATCCTTATGGGTGAAATCGGTGGGCCGGAGTCTGTGGAAAGTGCCTGAGAGCCGCCCGGCCAGCCCCGAATGGGCGGGGACATGCTACCACAAAGCAAGTGAGAAGCGTTGTCATTTGTATTTGTGGCATGACATCGGCTTGCTTTGGTACCATCGCAGGCCCCTGTCAGGAGCCTTGTATGTTGCCTCGTTGTCCCTCACTCGATGGATCCTTTGTCCGTCAGTCCGATACCTTGTGCCTGCCGGGCCTGGAGACGCTGCCTCTTCATCGGGTCAGTTTTGATCCCGCCGTCTTCTCGCCGGAGTGCTTTGGGGCGCAGGGCATCATCCTGCCTGCTTCATTGCAGGGGGCTGCCCCCAGGCGCCTCGGGGAGTTTCTGGCGGGGCGTCTCGCAGCCCGAGAGGCCCTGCGTCCCTTCGGTCTTGCAGGATGCAGCGTGGCCATCGGAGCGGCCCGGGAGCCGCTCTGGCCTGAAGGGGTGGAGGGGAGCATCAGCCACAGCCGGCTGGCGGGAGAGGGGGTGGCCCTGTGTGCGGTGCGCCCGGGCAAGGAGGGCATAGGGCTGGATCTGGAGGCCTGGCTCGATGGCGACCAAGGGGCGAAGCTCTGGCCCGGCATCATGGATGGGGAGGAGTGGGGGCGGCTGGAGGCGGGGGTTCACGACGCCCAGCTGAGCCTGGCAGAGGGCGTGACCTTGGTGTTTTCCGCCAAGGAGAGCCTCTTCAAGGGGCTCTATCCCAGGGTGGGGCGCTACTTTGACTTTCTCGATGCCCGCTGGCTCGCCATGACGGCGCAGACTCTCACCCTGGAGCTCAAATGCCCGCTGACACCGACCCTGCCCGCCGGCTGGCGCGCCACCCTGCACTGGCAAGCCCTGCCGGGGGGCGTGCTCACCATCTTGCTGCTGTGAGCACGATGCCAGCGCCCGGATAACGCCAACGCAAAGCCCAGAGAAAGAAACCGCCATCAGGCGGTTTCTTTCTCTGGCACAGGGTATGGCTCAGACCGATACGCCATGGTCAGCGCGTCGGCGGGGCACGATGACAGGGGCCCCGTCGCCGGGGGCGTGCAGTATGTCCACATCGGTCTGGTAGAGGCGATCGATGAGGGGCTTGGTCACCACCTCCCGGGCCGGGCCCATGGCCTGGATGGTGCCATCCCCCAGGGCAATCAGCTCGTCGCAGTAGCGGGCGGCGGTGGCGAGATCGTGGATGACGATAAGCACCGTCTTGCCCTCGGCGGCGACCCGATGGATGGCTTCCATCACCTCGGTCTGGTGGCCGATGTCCAGCGCGCTGGTGGGCTCGTCCAGCAAGATGATGTCCGCATCCTGTGCCAGCACCATGGCGAGCCACACCCGCTGGGCCTGACCGCCGGACAGCGAACTGGCGCTCTGGTGCCAGATGGCATCGAGCTGCATCCGCTCCCGGGCCCAGTCCACCATGCGGGCATCTTCCTCGCTCCACTGATTGAACCAGCCCTGATGGGGATGGCGGCCATATTGCACCAGTTGCTCCACCAGGATACCGGGGGGGACAAGGGGACGTTGGGGCAGATAGGCGAGTTCCCGAGCCAGGGCTTTGGCGCCATAGGCACCGAGTGGCTTCTCCTTGAGCAGGATCTCCCCGGACCGGGGCTGCTCCTGTCCCGCAAGGAGCTTGAGCAGCGTGGATTTGCCACCGCCGTTGGGGCCGACGATCCCCACCAGCTTGCCCCGGGGGAGGGAGAAGGAAATCTCCTTGAAGATGGTCTTTTGCGGGTAGCCGAACTGGAGTCGGTTCACGGTGAGCGTCATCGGGCGGCCCTCGGTCTGTATTGAAAATGGATGAATGCCATGGTCAGTCGGCCTTCTGGCGATCTTTGAGCAGGATGAAGAGCAGCAGCAGGCCGCCGAGAATGCGGGTCATGATGCCGGTGGCCACCTCGTGGGGGCTGGCCAGCACCCGCACCAGGGTGTCGCTGGCGAGCAGCATCAGGGCGCCGCACAGGGCGGCAATCCAGAGCGGCACGATGCGATCCCGGCTGAGCCAGGAGGCAAGGATGGGGGCCGCCATGGCGATGAAAACCACGGGGCCGCCGATGGCGGTGCCAAGGGCTGCGACGATGATGGCCTGGGCCAGCACCCCGAGCTGCACCCGGTTCACGTTGACCCCGAGAGTTCGGGCGGTGACCGGTCCCAGGCGCAGCACGCCGAGAGAGCGGGAGAGACAGACGGTCCAGGGACAGATGAGCAGGAGCAGCAGGCTTACCGGCAGCAAGGTGCCATAGCCCTGACCGACGAAGTTGCCCATGTTCCACAGATAGAGGCTGGTGAGGTGCACCAGGGACTGAGTGGACATGACGAACTGGCCGAGGGCGTTCATCAGCTCCGAGACACCGATGCCGATCACCACGAACAGGTAGCCCTGCTCCCCCGGCTTGTTGCACAGGGCATAGAGCACGGCGGCGGCAAACAGGGCGCCGAAGGGGGCGGCCCACCAGGGCCAGGTGCCCAGGGTCAGATAGAGAGAGAAGATGATGATGGCAAGGGATGCCCCCTCGTTGACCCCGATCATGTCCGGGGTGGCGAGGCGGTTTCGCACCAGGGTCTGCACCAGGCAGCCCGAGAGTCCCATGGCGGCGCCGGCCACCAGCACCGCCAACAGGCGCGGCAGTCGGATCTTGAAGACGGTCACCTGATCGAGTCGGCTTCCCTCCCCGAGCAGGGTCTGGATCACCCCCATCATGGTGATCTTGCCGGAACCCAGGGTCAGGGCCAGCAGGGAGAGCAGGGTGAGGGCGACCAGGAGCCCCAGGGTGATGAGCCAGGCGCGGCGGTGCAGCAACAGGGTGCGGCTGCCAAGGCGAAGGCAGAGGGTGCCGCTCGGGAGTGAGAGAGAGTTCTTCATGGGCGTGGCACCTTATTTGACGGCCAGCAGGGAGCGGAAGCTGCCGCTGCGCACCACCAGGATGAGCACGGGCGCCCCGATGAGCGCCAGAATGACGCCGTTGGGCAGCTCGTAGGGCTGGATCAGCCAACGGGCCAGCACATCGGCACCGAGCAGGAACAGCACCCCGAACAGGGCAGAGAAGCGCACCTGGATGGCGAGGCGAACCGGCTCCACCAGGCGGGCGCAGTAGGCGGCGAGGAAGCCGACAAAGCCGATGGGACCGGCGATGGCGATGGCGCAGGCGGTGAAGAGCGTTGCGGCCAAGAGCACGCCGATCCGCACCCGGGTGGGGCGGATGCCGAGGGCCCTGGACTGGTGATCCCCCATCTGCATCAGGGTGAGAGGGCGACAGAGCGCCAGGGTCAGCAGCAGGGCGGCCAGGGCGAAGGGGACCACGGTGAGTACCGCTTCCAGACTGGAGGCGGCAAGGGACCCTAAGTTCCAGAAGCGGAACTGCTCCAGCACCACCCGGTTGGAGAGCAGCAGGAAGTTGGAAAGACCGCCGAAGGTGGCGGAGAGGGCGACCCCCACCAGGATGAGCTTGAGGGGGTTGGAGCGCCCCACCATGAGGCCGAGGCCCAGCACGATGAGGTTGCCGAGCAGGGCCCCCATGCCGGACCAGAGCAGATACCCGTAGGCGGATTCGACGCCAAACCACGTGAGGCCGATCACCAGGGCAAAGACGGCGCCGGCATTGACCCCGAGCAGGCCGGGTTCGGCCAGAGGGTTGCGGGTGGCACTTTGCAGCATGGAAGCCGCCAGGGAGAGTGACGCCCCCACCACCAGGGCTGCCAGGGTACGGGGCAGGCGCAGGGTATGGACTATCATGGCGAGCTTTTCATCGGCCACGAAGGCGGGATCGCCCATCAGGAAACCAGCGACCTCGCGGCCACCATAGACACCGGCCCCGGTGGCCAGTGACAAACAAATCAGCAGGAAGAGGAGCAGCACGCCGAGCCAGAACAGCCGAGCTTGGTATCTGAGCACTCAATGACTCCTTGAATTCGGGGAGGCAGAAACGCAAAAAGGGAGCCCCGCGACCGGGGCTCCCGCATACAGGATGGATTACAGCTTGTAATCGACCCCTGCGTAGACGGTGCGACCTTCCAGGATGAAGTCGGCGTCGGTCGCCACCTCGTCACGCTGGGTGTTGGTGAGGTTGGTGATGCCGAGCTTGAAGTCCAGGGCCGGCGTGACGGTCCACTTGGTGTTCACGTCCAGGGTCTGGTAGTGCTTGGAGGTGAATGCCTGGGCGTTGCGGGCCGGCACCTTGATCACCTGGCTGCCGACATACTGCCAGGCCAGGTTGGCGCTGACCACGTCGCTCGCCTTCCAGTCCAGGCCGATGTTGCCGGTGTGATCCGGGGTCTTGGCCAGATCGTCACCCGTGCTCTTGTCTTCGGAGTCCAGCAGGGTCAGGTTGCCGGTCAGCTGCACGTTGTCGAGCACGTCGAACCAGCCGGTCAGCTCCAGCCCCTTGATGCGGGCCTTCTTGACGTTGAGGTAGGTCATGACGGTCGGACGGTAGCCCGGGCCCCACTGATCGCTCTGGATCAGATCCTCGATCTCGTTGTGGAAGCCGGTCACGCCTGCGCCGAAGCGATCGGCGTTGTAGGCGGTGCCAAGCTCGTAGCTGACGGAGGTTTCCGGCTTCAGATCCGGGTTGCCTATCACCTTGCAGGCGCCGCGGCAGGCGGTGGTGGCGAATCCTTCGCTGGACTGGGCCAGGGTCGGGGCCTTGAACGCCTTGCCGGCGCCGCCCTTGATCACCCACTCGTCACTCAGGGAGTAGAGGGCGTAGGCACGGGGGCTGAACTCGTTGCCATAGGTCTCGTGGTGATCCAGACGGCCGGAGAGCGTCAGGGCCAGATCCCCAAAGCCGAACTCGTCTTGCAGGTAGAGGGCGCTCTGGCTCGCATCCACGCTGCCGTTCTGGATGCTGCGGCTGTGCTCCAGCTCGGTCTTGCGGAACTCTGCACCCGAAGTCAGCAGGTGATCCCCGAGGTAGCCGCTCAACTGGCCATCCACCGTGTTGTTGGTCTGGGTGATGTCGGCGGCGCCACCGTTGAGCTGGGAGTCATCCATCAGATCGGTCTGCTCGAAGTAGTAACGAGCGCGGCTGTCGAAGTGTTCCCAACGGCCGTTATGGGTCAGCCCCAGGCTCAGGCGATCGAGTTTCTGCACGTTGTGGGGGGTGGCCGGTGCGGTCGGGGCACGGGGCACGTTGTTGAAGTAGCTGTCCATGTCGTTCTGGTTGTAACCCAGATCGAAGTCGATGTCCTGGTTGTCGGCCACCAGCCACTTCAGGCTGGAGAGCACGTTGACCACTTCCCGTTTTTCCAGGGCGTCGGCATCCGGGTTGTTGGACTGCTCGCTCTTCCAGCGATCCCGCTGATAGCCTTCCACCACCACGCTGCCCAGCAGCTTGTTGTCGATCAGGGCGCCGGAGACGAAGGCGCTACCCTGGTTGGCATCCCCGCCATCCCCCTTGGTGGGCATGGTGTGGGTGTAGCCGACGGCCGCTTCGGTGTTCTCCTTGGCCTGGCGCAGGATCACGTTGACCACGCCGCCGAGGGCATCGGCCCCGTACAGGGAGGAGACGGGACCGCGGATCACTTCGATGCGCTCGATGGCGGCCATGGGGATGGAGCTTAAGTCGAAGTCGTTGCCAAAGGAGCTGCCCAGGGTCTCGCGGGCGTTGACCCGCTTGCCGTTGACCAGCAGCAGGGTGTAGTCACCGCCCATGCCGCGGATCTTGATCTCGTTGCGACCCGTGGGGTTGGTGCCGATGATGTTGACACCGGGCACGTGCTTGAGGGCATCGCCGATGTTGTTGACGTTCATCTTGTCCAGATCGGCGCGGGTGACCACGGAGACGCTGGCCGGGGCGGTCAGCTCGGTGTGCTTGGTCTGGGTGGCGGTGACCACCACCGTCTCGTTGGCCTTGACGGACTCGGCCTGGGCCAGGCCCGGTACGGCCAGCAGACCAAGGGAGAGCAGAATGGGGTTCAGTTTAAAGAGGCCGTGCTGCAACTGCATTGTCAAAAACTCCATGGATATAACTGAGGTTATGGGGTCCGGATTCTTCTGATCCGGTGCTCACTGACTTCCTTGTCTGGCGGTGCCAGAGGCAGGATTATTGTTATCTCTTGTGCGATTCAGGCCCCGGATGAGGAACCAGACACCGGCGCAGGCCACCAGGGTGCACGCAATGTTGATCCAGGCCAGGGTGGGGAAACCGTGCAGGGCGCCCCCCTCGTCGGAGACCAGATATCTGGCAGAGAGCAGGCTGCCGAGGCCCGCTGCCACATTGGTGACCGAGCCCTGGAAAGACATGAAGGCGGCGCGCTGATGGGGGGCCGGAATGGCCGCCGTGACCGCGAGGGTGGTGCTGGCACGGGCGGAGCTCAGGGCCATGAAGAGGGTGAACAGCAGATAGAGAGGCAGGCCTGCCGGCAAGGCAAAGCCCACCAGGGTGATCAGGGCCAGGGCCAGGCTGGTGAGCAGGATGGCGCCCTGGGCGCGGCCCTGATCGATCCAGCCGCCGCACAGGCGCATGGTGGCCATGCTGGCAAGGCCGCCGCACAGATAGAGGCTGGCGATCTGCTCGCGCGGGAAACCCAGGTTGAACTGGAAGTAGTTGGCAAAGTGCGGAATGAGCAGGAAGTGGCCGAACATCTGCAGGCAGAGGATGAAGAGCGCTCCCTGGCAGAGTGGTGACCCCAGCAACTGGCGCATCCCCTGGCCTGCCGGGGCCCGGTTGACCGGCAGGGACGGCAGCCAGATGGCACAAAGCAGGGCCAGCAGCAGGCCCCCTGCACCAAACAAGAGGAAGGGGCTCTGCCAGCCAGACCACTGGGCCAGCACGAGGGCCGCGGGCACGATCAGAATGGCGGCCAGGGAAAACGCCATACCCACGTAGGCGAGACGGCGGCCCCGCTCGGCGGGCGGTACCAGATCCAGCACCGCCGCCATCAGGATGGCCCCCAGGGGGCCGGCCACGCAGCCGGACAGGACGAAAAGCAGCAGCAGTGTCTGGCTATCCTCGGCCAGGGCGCAAGCCATCAAGAGCAGGAAGCGCAGGACCAGCAGTACCAGCAGAGCGGGTTTGCGGTTGACCCGATCGAGCCAGGGGGCGGCCAGGAGGCCCAGCAGAGCGGCGCCCAGGGTGGCGCCGCCGCTGAAGTAACCTGTCTGCTCCGGCAGCATCCCCAGGCGGGTTACCAGTTCCGGGCCAAGGGGCATCACCATCATCATGCAGCCCATGGAGAGCATGTTGATGAGCAGCGCCAGGTGGATGGCGGCAGGGGTGGATGCGACGGATTCTGGCTTCATCAGAGGCTGACTCGAAAAAATGAGTCCGAATTGTATCCGAGGGTTTTTGTTGTGACAACAAATGATAACCATTTTTATTTGTATTAATTGGTATCTTAACGAGTCTTTATCAGGTGCCTCTGTATGGGGTTGCATACCAGGCCCGTTGCAATCGGGGCGCCATGGACCATGATGGCAGGAAGCGAGAGGGTGGCGGTGAACGCCGGGAGGAGAAGATGCGCGCTGGATCAGGGTATTGGGGGCTGGGGTGCTGCCTGTTGCTGGCATTGCCTCTGAGGGCCGAAGTGAAGGTCATACCGGTATTCGAGGCGGATGCCGCGGTGCAGACGCTCAAGGAGATCTACCCGGATCTCGGGGTGAGCGCCATGGGCAACCAGCTGGTACTGAGCGGAACCCCCGCCCAGTTGCAGGAGGCCGAGCGTACCCTGGCGCAAGTGAACCAGCCGCCCCAAAGCCTGCTCATCGAGTGGCGGGTGGATGGCGCCTCCAGCAGTCAGCAGGCCGGAGTGGGGCTGGGCCTTGATGCCAAACGGCAGTGGCTGCTGGAGGGGGATGCCCGGCACTATGAACGCAGCCAGAGTGACAACTGGCAGGTGCGCGGCCTCTCCGGGCGGCCGGTGTTGTTGCAGATGGGGTCCTATCAGCCGGTCACCTTTTACCAGTGGCAGGGGGGAAGGGTGGTGGGCATGATGCCGCTGATGAACGGTCTCTACGCCACCGCGACCCTGATAGGGGACAGGGTGCAGGTGGCCCTCAGCAGTGAACAGGCAAGAGTGGAGCGGGGCAACATACACACCGGCCAGAGTGCCACCGAGGTGAGCGGCGCCCCGGGCCAGTGGCTGACGGTGGGGGAGCTTTCCACAACCCAAGGCAGCCGGGAGGCCGCGATCGCCAATCCATCAGGCATGGGCGGGGCCAGCGGCAGCGAACGCCAGACTCTGCAGATCCGGGTTACGCGCCAGTGAACCAGCCTGTCAGTGGGGCTGATCCAGAGCGTAATCCCGCAACTGGCGGCTTCTTAGCAGATACCAGAGCGCCCAGAGGCTGGCGATGAGCACCAGGGCGGTGGGCCAGTTGAACGACCACTGCTGCAGATTGAGGCTGTGCAGTTGCATCACCAGGCCGCTCGCGGTGGAGCAAAGCAGCAGGGCGCGGCTGTGGCGTCTGAGCCAGGCTCTGGCACTGTGGGTCTGGCGATGGGTGCCGCCGCAGGCGAGCAGCGCCAGCATGGCGGGCACGTCCGTCAGCAGGCTGACATAGAGGGTGAGCTTGTCCGGGTAGAAGAGGGTCAGGATGGCGCTGCCACTCTCCCGGGTGACCCCCGCCATCAGAAACAGCCAGACCGAGCGGGTCAGCAAGAGGGCGATGGGCCAGAACCAGAGCGGGGGGCGCAACTGGCCGTGATCGTCGTAACGGTGTTCGGGGTAGAGGGTCATGGTGGCCCGGTATCCATTCATGCAGTGCGAGTGATGAAGGGGATATGGGGCACAGGGCAGGCCATTGCAAGGCCGGCAACGGCCGGGAATTAATCGGGGGGCCAGGCCCCCCAATCCGCAGTCTTTAGTTGCCGGGTTCCGGCGTCACAGCCAGCCTTTTCGCTTGAAGAAGAGACCGGTGCCCAGCGATGACATCACCATCAGCACCAGGGAGAGGGGATAGCCGTATTCCCAGGCGAGCTCCGGCATGCGGCCGAAGTTCATGCCGTAGATGCTGGCGATGAGCGTCGGCGGCAGGAAGATCACCGCGGCTACCGAGAAGATCTTGATCACCTTGTTCTGCTCCAGATTGGTCACCCCCATGGAGGCCTCCAGCTGGAAGTTGATCTTGTCGAACAGGAACTGGGTATGGGGCAGCAGGGATTCCACGTCGTGCAGCATCTCGTCGATCCACTTGTTCTGCTCCCCCGTCATGCGCTGGCGCAGACTGCGTTTGAGGAAGCGCAGGGCGCGGCGGGTATCGTGCAGGGAGAGACGGATCTGGCCGTTGGCCTCTTCCTGGGCCATCAGCTCCTTGAGCATGGGGTTGATCTGGTCCGGCTCGAAGATCTGATCGGCGGTGTTCTCCAGGGTCTTGTACCCATCCTCGATGAGATCTGAGAGATACTCCACCTTGAGGTTCTGCACCTCCAGCAGGATGTCGAGGGCGTCTTCGACCTCCAGCCTGTCCTGGCGCATGTAGTGGCGCAGCAGACGCACCAGGCCGATGTCATCCTCGCGAATGCTGATCAGCAGGTTGTTGCGCAGGGTAAAGGAGACGTGCACACCCTTGGTGTCGCGGCCGATGCGCTGGGGAAACAGGGAGTGGATGTGCAGACCGTCGGTGTCCCAGTAGAAGCGGGCGGATGCCTCGATGTCATCGAGCTCCTCCTTGTCCGGCACCTCCTCCAGGAACAGGCCCGTCAACCATTCTCGCTCCGCTGTGTCCGGCTTGTAGGCATCCAGCCAGACGGTGTTGTCGGGAACGATGTCATCCGGCCCGAGCGTGACTATGTCCAGCACCTTGTTGTTGAGAATGTAGGCGGTGATCATCTGTCCCCCCTTAAGAAGTCATGGGTAATCAGGGATGGTTGCACAGGTTCATGCGGCCTTAGATCGCACGGAAAGCGATCCCATGAAATAGCATAACGAGGCCGATGGACAACCTGAATGCGGCGAACTATACAGGGGCGGGACCCGCTTGTCAGGGCCTATTCATCGGGGGTTCAGCCTGTTCGCTCAAAAAAGCGGCGAGGTCGGATCAGCCACGCCGACCTCGAAACGGGCGATCCCGACGTCGCCTCCTTTGTTCGCCCTGGAGTGGAGGAGGGCCCGGGCTCACCGGCGGGAATGACGGGTTGCTGGTCGCCCTGCGACAGCCCCCGGCCAAGCGCAGGAAACGGTCTCCGTGCGGTGTTCCGGGGCTGCGTCTCCTTGTTATCTGCTCTGGTTTGCGTGGGCAAGCCTGTTACATATTGGGATAGTTGGGGCCCGAGCCGCCCTGGGGCGGCGTCCAGACGATATTCTGGCTGGGATCCTTGATGTCGCAGGTTTTGCAGTGAATGCAGTTGGCGGCGTTGATCTGCAGCCTTGGCCGGGTATCCCCATCGAGGATCTCGAACACCCCCGCCGGGCAGTAGCGCTGGGCGGGTTCGGCCCAGGTGGGCAGGTTGACCTCGACCGGAATGCGCGCGTCCTGAAGGGTCAGGTGACAGGGTTGATCCTCGTCGTGGCTGGTGCTGGCCAGATAGACGGAGGAGAGCTTGTCGAAGCTGAGCTTGCCGTCGGGTTTGGGGTAGTCGATGGGCTGGCAACGGCTGGCCAGGCGCAGCTGGCGGTAATCCGGCTCCTTGTCCAGCAGAGTAAAAGGAGAGGTCAAGGCAAAGAGTCGCTGCTCCAGCCAGTTGAAGGCGCCGCCGAGCCAGGGGCCGAAGCGGTGCAGTGCGGCCCCAACGTTGCGGGCCCTCTTCAGTTCCCGGGTCAGCCAGCTTTGCAGCAGCGCGTCCTGAAACTCGGCCAGATCCCGTCCCCCTTTATCCCCTCCTCGCAGTGCCATGGCGACCGTCGCGGCGGCCACCATGCCTGACTTCATGGCGGTGTGGATCCCCTTGATGCGGGAGAAGTCCAGGGTGCCCGCATCACAGCCGATGAGCAGGCCGCCCGGAAAGTGCATGCGCGGCAATGAGTGCCAGCCCCCCTTGGTGATGGCCCGTGCGCCGTAGCTGATGCGCTCGCCCCCCTGCAACGTTGCCGCGATGAGGGGGTGGTGCTTGAGACGCTGGAATTCGTCGAAGGGGCTGAGCCAGGGATTCTGGTAGTTGAGATCGACGATAAGGCCGACTGCCACCTGATCCTGGGCCAGATGATAGAGATAAAAGCCCCCCTGACTCTTGTTGCCCTTTCCCTCGCCAAGGGGCCAGCCGCTGCCATGGAGCACCCGCCCAGGATGGGATTGTCCCGCAGGCACCTGCCACACCTCCTTGAAGCCGATGGCGTAATGCTGCGGCTGGGCTCTATTTTCCAGATGGAATCGGGCGATCAGCTGTTTGCCGAGGTGGCCGCGCGCCCCTTCGGCAAACAGGGTATAGCGGCCATACAGGGCCATGCCGGGCACGTGATCCGGCTTGGGATTGCCCTCCTTGTCGAGACCAAGATCGCCGGTCACCACACCGCGAACCCGGCCCTCCTCCACGATGAGGGTGCTCGCCGCAAAGCCCGGGTAGATCTCGACACCGAGGGCCTCGGCCTGCTTGCCGAGCCAGCGGCAGAGGGTGCCGAGGCTGATGATGTGGCTACCGTCGTTGTGCATGCGGGGTGGCACCGCCCAGTGGGGCAGTTGCAGGGAGCGGCTGTTGCTTTGCAGCAGATGGACCTGATCATCCGTCACCGGCACGCCGAGCGGGGCCTCCTGCCAGCTCTCTGGCAGCAGCTCCCTGAGGGCGACGGGATCGAACAGGGCGCCGGAGATGAGGTGGGCGCCAATCTCGGCCCCCTTCTCCAGCAGGCAGACCGAGAGGGCCGGGGCCTGCTGCTTCAATGCGATGGCGGCGCTCAGGCCTGCCGGGCCGCCACCGACGATGACGACATCAAATTCCATTGCTTCGCGTTCCATCTTGCCTCTGTGCTCGACTTGGCCTAGGGTAGTGCTGGTAGTTTACGTAAACGTAAACCACTTTGTCAGCAGAAAAGTGAGTGACGACAAGGTGGACCCACACAACAGGTATGAGGGATGACCGCCATGAAGCTGCTGGTCGCAGTCAAACGGGTCGTTGATTACAACGTCAGGATCCGGGTCAAGGGGGATGGCTCCGATGTGGAGCTCGCCAATGTGAAGATGGGCATCAACCCGTTTTGTGAAATCGCGGTGGAGGAGGGGGTCAGGCTGCGGGAAGCCGGCGTGGCATCCGAGCTGGTGGTGGTGACCTTCGGCCCCGAGGCGGCGGCCGAGCAGTTGCGCCATGCCCTGGCGCTGGGGGCGGATCGGGCGCTGCACTATGTTACCGGCGAGACCCTGACTCCGCTCACCGTGGCCCGGGCCCTGCAAACGGTGTGCGGGCAGGAGCAGCCCGACTTGGTGCTGCTCGGCAAACAGTCCATCGATTCCGACAACAACCAGGTGGGGCAGATGCTCGCCGCCCTCAATGACTGGCCGCTTGCCACCTTCGCTTCCGCCATCAGGCTGGTGGAGGGGGAATTGCAGGTGACCCGCGAGATAGACGGTGGTCTCGAGACCCTCGGCATGGCGCTGCCCGCCGTGGTGACCGTGGACTTGCGCCTCAACGAGCCGCGTTTCGCCTCCCTCCCCAACATCATGAAGGCCAAGCGCAAGCCGCTGGAGAGCCAGCCGTTCGCCGCCCTCGGGGTGGTGCCGGCCGACCAGACACGGCAGCTCGGGGTGATGGCGCCGCCGGTGCGCAGCGCCGGCATCAGGGTGGGCTCGGTGGACGAGCTGCTGGACAAGCTCAAGCACGAAGCCCGGGTGCTCTGATGGGCAGGGGCATGAGAGGGATGCCTCCCGCAGGCGTGAGCGCCATGCATGGGGCAGCGGCCCCGGGGAGCAAGGGATCAATGGATGACATGAAGGTGCTGCCATGAGCGTACTTGTGATTGCGGAACATCATCAGGGGCGGATCGCCGACAACCTGGCCCAGCTGGTCACGGCGGCGGGGCGCCTGGGGGGCGAGGTGCATCTCTTGCTGCTGGGGCAGGGGCTGACGGAGGCGGGGGAGCAGGCCGCCGCCCTCACGGGGGTAAACCGGGTGCTGCTGGCGGAACATCCCATGCTGGCGGAGGGGCTCAACGACGGGGTAGACAGACTGCTCGCCGAGGTGGCCAGGGACTACCAGCACTGCCTGATGGCGGCCAGCAGCCAGGGCAAGGATCTGCTGCCGCGGGTGGCAGCCAGGCTCGGGGTGGAGATGATCGCCGAGGTGACCGGCATCGAGGGGCCCGACACTTTCCTGCGTCCCATCTATGCGGGCAACGCCATCGCCCGGGTGGCGAGCAGCGCCCCCATCAAGGTGCTCACCGTGCGGCCCACCGCGTTCGCCAAGGCCGGGTCCGGGGAGGAGCGTGCCGTGATGGAATCGCTGCCGGTGGGCGAGGTGCGCTGCCGTACCCGGCTCATCGAGCGGCGTGCGGTGCGCTCCGCCAGACCCGAGCTCGGGGCGGCCCGGGTGGTGGTCTCCGGCGGGCGGGCACTCGGCTCGAAAGAGCACTTTGCCCTCATCGACGCCCTGGCGGACAAGCTGGGGGCTGCCGTCGGGGCATCGCGGGCCGCCGTGGATGCGGGTTATGTCTCCAACGACCTGCAGGTGGGGCAGACCGGCAAGGTGGTGGCCCCCGAGCTCTACATCGCGGTGGGCATCTCGGGCGCCATCCAGCATCTGGCGGGGATGAAGGAGTCCAAGGTGATCGTCGCCATCAACAAGGACGCGGAGGCCCCCATCTTCCAGGTGGCGGACTACGGTCTGGTGGGGGATCTCTTCACCCTGCTGCCGGAGCTCACCGCCAAGCTGTAAATTTGCCACAAAGGGGCGAAGAAAGCCGTCCGTGCTGTCTCGCCCCCGTTTCCATGCATATTCTCTGCAAGCCCTGGTCCGTTCAGGGCTTTTGTCTGATGAGTGCCCGGTGGCGCCAGGGCAAAAGGTTGCGCTGGATCCCAAAAAGCCTTTGCCCCCACGGGGGGCTGTCGTGTAAAAACGTTCGAGTCACCGATCACACACATCCATTCACGGAAAGCGTCATGAGCAAACAGATTTACAACTTCTGCGCCGGCCCCGCCATGTTGCCGGTTGAAGTCATGGAGCGCGCCCAGCGCGAATTTTGTAATTTCCAGGGGCTGGGAGCCTCGGTCATGGAGCTTTCCCATCGCGGCAAGCCCTATATGGCGGTCGCCGAGAAGGCCGAAGCGGACCTGCGCGACCTGCTGGCGGTGCCGGACAACTACAAGGTGCTCTTCATGCACGGCGGTGGCCGCGGCCAGTTCTCCGCCGTGCCCATGAACCTGCTGGGTGGCGCCAACAAGAAGGCGGATTACCTGGTGACCGGCGTCTGGGCCCAGAGCGCCGTGGATGAAGCCCAGAAATACGGTGACATCCAGACCTTCCAGGGGGTGGCCAAGAATGAGCAGGGGGTCTCCCACCTGCTGCCGACGCCGGCGTTTCGCGCCGATGCCGCCTATGTGCACTACTGCCCGAACGAAACCATCGATGGCATCGAGATGTTCGACATCCCGGCAACCGGCGATGTGCCCCTGGTGGCGGATCTCTCCTCCACCATCCTCTCCCGTCCCCTCGACGTGAGCCGCTTCGGCATCCTCTACGCCGGTGCCCAGAAGAACATAGGCCCCTCTGGTCTGGCCATCGCCATCGTGCGCGATGACCTGCTGAACCAGGCCCGCGCCGATGTGCCGTCCATCTTCGACTACCAGCTCACCGCCAAGAACGACTCCATGTTCAACACGCCCCCCACCTACGCCTGGTATCTGGCCGGGTTGGTGTTCGAGTGGCTCAAGGAGCAGGGTGGCCTGGCGGCGATGGAAGCACGCAACAAGGAGAAGGCCGACTTCCTCTACGGCTACCTCGATCAGTCGAGCTTCTACGGCAACAAGGTGGATGTGGCCTGCCGCTCCCGCATGAACGTGCCCTTCCAGCTGAAAAACGAGGCCCTGGACAAGCTGTTCCTGGCGGAGTCGGAAGCGGCCGGTCTGCTGGCCCTCAAGGGACACCGCATCGTCGGTGGCATGCGCGCCAGCCTCTACAACGCCATGCCCCTGGAAGGGGTCAAGGCCCTGGTCAGCTTTATGGATGACTTTGCCAAACGCCACGGTTGAGGCGTGTCTCCCCATTGCCAGACGCCGGGGACTCCCCGGCGTCTGTTTTTCAGACCCATCCTGACCCAGGCCGCCCTCTCCCGCGGTCGTGCCACTGTCGAACTTGCCGCGGGGGACGCGGGCTGTTAACGTCCGGTCAGGTGATTTAATTGAGATCGAACAGGAAGTCTATGAATTCGTTGCGTTTGGAACCCATTTCTAGCGTGGCCGGGGTGGTTAATCTGCCCGGCTCCAAGAGTGTCTCTAACCGGGCTCTGCTGCTGGCGGCTCTGGCCCGGGGCACCACCCGGCTGACCAACCTGCTCGACAGCGATGACATCCGCCACATGCTGGCGGCGCTGACCCAGCTCGGCGTCAAGTACAAGCTCTCCGCCGACAAGACCGAGTGCACCGTGCACGGTCTGGGTCGCAGCTTCGCGGTCTCGGCGCCGGTCAACCTGTTCCTCGGCAATGCCGGTACTGCCATGCGCCCCCTGTGCGCCGCTCTGTGCCTGGGCTCCGGCGAGTACACCCTGGGCGGCGAGCCGCGCATGGAAGAGCGCCCCATCGGCCACCTGGTGGATGCCCTGCGCGAAGCGGGTGCCCACATCCAGTACCTGAAGAAAGATGGCTATCCGCCCCTGGTGGTGGATGCCAAGGGGCTCTGGGGTGGCGATGTCCACATCGACGGCTCCGTCTCCAGCCAGTTCCTGACGGCGTTTTTGATGGCGGCCCCCATGGCGGCCGGCGACACCCGCATCCACATCAAGGGGGAGCTGGTCTCCAAGCCCTACATCGACATCACCCTGCACATCATGAAGCAGTTCGGGGTGGTCATCGAGCACGACGACTACAAGGTGTTCTACATCAAGGGCAACCAGACCTATGTCAGCCCGGGGGACTTCCTGGTGGAAGGGGATGCCTCCAGCGCCTCCTACTTCCTCGCGGCGGGTGCCATCAAGGGCAAGGTGCGGGTTACCGGCATCGGCAAGCACAGCATCCAGGGGGACATCCACTTCGCCGACGTACTGGAGAAGATGGGGGCCCGCATCACCTGGGGCGATGACTTCATCGAGGCCGAGCAGGGGCCGTTGCACGGCATCGACATGGACATGAACCACATCCCGGATGCGGCCATGACCATCGCCACCACGGCGCTGTTTGCCGAGGGCACCACCACCATCCGCAACATCTACAACTGGCGGGTGAAGGAGACCGACCGCCTGCACGCCATGGCGACCGAGCTGCGCAAGCTGGGCGTGGAAGTGGAGGAGGGGCACGACTTCATCACCGTGATCCCGCCCGCACAGCTGACCCACGCGGCCATCGACACCTACAACGATCACCGCATCGCCATGTGCTTCTCCCTGGTGGCACTCTCCGATACGCCGGTCACCATCAATGATCCGGGTTGCACCTCCAAGACCTTCCCAGACTACTTCGACAAGCTGGCCAGCGTCAGTCAGGCCTGAGCCCTTTCGGCCCGCTTCGTGCGGGCCTTTTCATCTCTGCCCCCCGCTTTTTTCATGCCTCCTAGCAGCATTATGCAAACTTGCAAGGTGCGATAATAAAATTCCTTGCCGAAGAATGTAATTTTCTATTTACACCGACCCGGCACAGGGCTAGATTGAGATCTCTTTATCGCAGTCATCTAGCAGGAAACTTGGTCATGCAGCATCAAACCGACGACGTTCGTATCAGTGAAATCAAAGAGTTATTGCCCCCGGTTGCGGTGCTTGAGAAGTTTCCGGCGACCGACACCGCCTCGGCCACCGTGTTTGAATCCCGTCAGGCCATCCACAACATCCTGGCCGGCGACGATGATCGCCTGCTGGTGGTGATCGGCCCCTGCTCCATCCACGATCCGGTCGCCGCCCTGGAATACGGTAAGCGCCTCAAGGTGCTGCGCGACGAGCTGAAAGATCAGCTGGAGATCGTGATGCGGGTCTACTTCGAAAAACCCCGTACCACAGTGGGCTGGAAGGGGCTGATCAACGATCCCTACCTCGACAACAGCTGCCAGATCAATGACGGCCTGCGCCTGGGTCGCAAGCTCTTGCTGGATCTCAACGACATGGGGCTGCCGACCGCCTCCGAGTTCCTCGACATGATCACCCCGCAATACGTGGCGGATCTGATGAGCTGGGGTGCCATCGGCGCCCGTACCACCGAATCCCAGGTACACCGCGAGCTGGCCTCCGGTCTCTCCTGCCCGGTGGGCTTCAAGAACGGCACCGACGGCACCATCAAGGTGGCCATCGACGCCATCGGCGCCGCCAGCGCCCCGCACCACTTCCTGTCGGTGACCAAGTACGGCCACTCCGCCATCGTCTCGACCGCCGGCAACCCGGACTGTCACATCATCCTGCGCGGTGGCCGCGAGCCCAACTACAGCGCCCGTCACGTGGATGAGGTGGTGAGTGGTCTGGACAAGGCCGGTCTGCCCCAGAAAGTGATGATCGACTTCAGCCACGCCAACAGCAGCAAGCAGTTCAAGAACCAGATGCTGGTGGCCGAGGACGTGGCCGGTCAGCTGCGTGCCGGCAGCAAAGCGGTGTTCGGCGTCATGGTGGAGAGTCACCTGGTGGAAGGGCGCCAGGATCTGGTGGACGGGTGCGAGCTCACCTTCGGCCAGAGCATCACCGACGCCTGCATCGGCTGGGCCGATACCGAGGTACTGCTGCGCAACCTGGCGGACGCCGTGGCCGCTCGCAACGCCCTCTGAGCCCAAGGCGTCCCGTTGGCGGGGCAATAAAAAAGCGCGACCCTGGGTCGCGCTTTTTGTTTGGCCATCTCTCGGCAGGTCGCGGTTTACTTGGCCCGCTCCTGGTGGCCGCGCAGGCGGATGTTGATCATCTCCACCACCAGCGAGAAGGCCATGGCGAAGTAGATGTAACCCTTGGGAATGTGCAGATCCAGCCCTTCGGCCATCAGCGCCACCCCGACCAGGATAAGGAAGGAGAGGGCCAGCATCTTGATGGTGGGGTGGGTATCGACGAAGTCGCCGATGGCCTTGGCGGCAAACATCATGACGCCGACGGCGATGATGATGGCCAGCACCATGACAGGGACATGATCCGCCATGCCCACGGCGGTGATGACGGAGTCCAGGCTGAAGATGATGTCGAGGATGGCGATCTGCACCAGAGTGGACAGGAAGCCCGCGGTCTTGCTCACCACACCCGCCTCTTCGGCAGCCCCTTCCAGGCTCTGGTGGATCTCGTGGGTGCTCTTGGCGATGAGGAACAGACCCCCCACCAGCAGGATGAGATCTCGTCCCGAGATGGCTTCCCCCAGCACGGTGAAGAGGGGCTCGGTGAGGCGCATCACCCAGGCCAAGGAGAGCAGCAGCAGGATGCGGGTGCCCATGGCGAGCCCCAGCCCCAGGATGCGCGCTTTCTGGCGCTGGGCTTCCGGCAGACGACCCACCAGGATGGAGATGAAAATGATGTTGTCGATGCCGAGCACGATCTCGAGCAGGGTCAGGGTGGCGAGCGCGACCCAGGCGGAGGGGTCCGCAATCCATTCCAGCATGATTGAACCTTGGTTGAACAGTGATTGAGGTAGAAGCCGCGCATTTTAGCAGGGGGTCATGGCTTGTCCCAGTGGCGGGAAAAGATAAAAATGGCGGCGATCCAACAGGAGGGAAACATGTTTCGATTAGGGCTCATCATCAACCCCGTCGCCGGCATCGGCGGGGCCGTCGGTCTCAAGGGCAGTGACGGCATGGTCGCCGAGGCGCTGGCGCGCGGGGCCGTCCCCAAGGCCCGGGAGCGGGCTCGCCAGGCCCTGTTGCCCCTGTGCGAGCTGACCACCCCCTTCGAGCTGCTGACGGTGGCCGAAGAGATGGGGGCCGACCTCGCCGCCGAGCTGGGGTTGCCCCATCGCATCGTCCATCGGCCTGCCGGGGCGCAGACGAGCGCCGAGGACACCCGGGCTGCCGCCCTGGCCCTGCGCGATGCCGGGGTGGATCTGCTGCTCTTCGCCGGTGGCGATGGCACCGCCCGTGACATCTGCGCGGCGGTGGGGGAGTCCTGCCATGTGCTCGGCATCCCGGCGGGGTGCAAGATCCACTCCGGGGTCTACGGGGTGACGCCGGCGGCGAGCGGCCGGGTGGCGGCCAGAATGATCGCAGGGGAGCTTCTGAGCCTGGTGGATGCGGAGGTGATGGACATCGACGAGGAGGCGTTTCGCGCCGGCAAGGTGCGCGCCCGCCACTACGGCCAGCTACTGGTGCCCGGGGATCTGCGCTACGTGCAGGCGGTCAAGCAGGGGGGGCGGGAGTCCGAGGAGCTGGTGCTCGCCGATCTTGCCGCTGGTGTGGTGGAGCAGATGGAGCCCGATACCCTCTACCTGATGGGGTCGGGGAGCACGGTGGCCGCCTGCATGGGGGAGCTGGGTCTGGAAAATACCTTGCTCGGTGTGGATCTGGTGGAAAATGGCCGGCTTATCGGGCAGGATCTGTCCGCCGCCGAGATCCTGACCCGGATCCGCGGCCGTCGCTGCCGTCTGATCATCACCCTGATCGGCGGTCAGGGACATCTGTTCGGGCGCGGAAATCAGCAATTGAGTCCAGACGTGATCCGGGCCGTCGGGCGCGAGCATATCCAGGTGCTCGCCACCAAAGCCAAGCTGGCGGCGCTAGAAGGCCGTCCGCTGCTGGTGGACACCGACGATCCGGCACTGAACCGGTCGTTGAGTGGTTATCTGCGCATAACCACGGGATACAAGGATCAGGTCATCTACCCGGTGGCCAACCCGGAATAGGACATCAAGGATGCGGCTGGCCTGGCGCCAGAGAGCCGCGATCAACCGGATCGCGGTTCCACTCCCCGAATTTTTTGCCGGCAACCCCGGAAATGAGGCTGCGTTAAATGACGATTCACGATTTTGAACACAAGTTGTTGGGACTGATCGACGCCATGGTCGCCACGGCCAGCGAAGACGAGCTGTTTGCGGGCGGCTATCTGCGAGGGCACATCTCCCTTGCGGTGGCGCGCGCCGAGCTGGAGGGCAAGACCCTGGTGCGGGACGTCAAGAGCTATGTGCTGCGCAGCCTGAACGAGGCCATCTTGCAGGGTGAGCTCTCCGAGCAGGACGAGGTGCTGGTACAGGAGATGTGGAAGCGTCTGCAGGCCCAGGCGGAAGCTTGATCCCATTCGCAGTTCAAACACAAGTTTAAGTAATCTGCTTCCCTGAGTGTTATCAAAAGGTTAATAATGAGGCTCGCCTTTTGTTTCAGGGATTAAACCATGGCCTCCACCTCACGCATTGCCACCAGACTGCCGCTCGAGATGCTCTATCACTGGGAGCGGCAGTGTCCCGACCGAATCTATCTGCGTCAGACCATCCACCGCGAATACGTCGACTTCACCTGGGGTGAGGTCGCCGACGAGGCGCGGCGCATGGTGACGGCACTGCGTGCCCTGGGCCTGGAGCCCGGTGACAAGGTGGCGCTGCTCTCCAAGAACTGCGCCCAGTGGTTCATTGCCGATCTGGCGATGCAGATGGGGGGATACGTGAGCGTGCCCATCTACCCCACCGCCAACGTCGACACCATCGAATACGTGCTGCGCCACAGCGAAACCAGGGCGATCTTCGTCGGCAAGCTGGACGACTGGAAGAGCCAGGAGGCGGGGGTGCCCGGGGATCTGCTGCGTATCGCCCTGCCTTACGACACCATGCCGGCCGCCCACCAGTGGGACGATCTGCTGGCGCAATACGACCCCATCCCGGACAGCCCGGTGCAGGCGCCGGATGCCCTGCTGAGCCTGGTCTACACCTCCGGCAGCACCGGCAAGCCCAAGGGGGCCATGCTGAGCGTGGAGCGCTATGCCTGGTCCTGCGAGAAGCTGGTAGAGGCGGTCTCCCTCACCGCCGAGGATCGCGGCTTCTCCTACCTGCCCCTTGCCCACATCACCGAGCGGGTCTACATCTACGGCGGCAGCCTGTTCAGCGGTGCCACCATCGCCTTCCCCGAATCCCTCGACACCTTCATCGAGGACGTCAAGCGCTGCCGTCCCACCGTCTTCATCTCGGTGCCGCGGCTCTGGGCCATGTTCCGCATCAAGATCCACGAGAAGCTGCCCCAGAAAAAGCTGGCGCTGCTGCTCAAGATCCCCCTCGTCTCCAGCCTCATCAAGAGCAAGCTGCAAAAGGGGCTGGGGCTGGATCAGGCACGGGTGCTGGGCTGCGGCTCTGCGCCGGTGGCCCCGGCGCTGCTGGAGTGGTATCACAGCATCGGCATCCATATCACCGAGGCCTGGGGCATGACCGAGAACCACGCCTACTCCACCCTCAACTACCCGTTCCGGGCGGACAAGATAGGCACCGTCGGCAAGGCCGGGCCCGGGGTGACCATCAAGATCTCCGACGAGGGGGAGATCCTCTGTCGCTGCGACGGCATGATGGTGGGCTACTACAAGGATCCCGAGCACAGTGCAGAGGCCATCGACGCCGACGGCTGGCTGCACACCGGTGACATGGGCAAGCTGGACCGGGAGGGTTACCTCACCATCACCGGCCGCATGAAGGACGTCTTCAAGACCGCCAAGGGCAAGTACGTGGCCCCGGTGCCCATCGAGGGGATGCTCGGGCAGGAGCCCATCATCGAGCAGCTCTGCGTCATCGGCTACGGCATGCCGCAGCCGGTCGCCCTGGTGCAGCTCGCCGAGAGCGCCATGAAGGGGGACAAGGCCGGGGTGGAAGCCCAGCTGGAGGCCGCCCTCAACCGGGTCAACGACAAGCTGGAATCCCACGCTCGCCTGCGGGGCATCCTGGTGGTCAAGAGCCCCTGGAACATCGAGAACGGGGTGCTGACTCCCACCATGAAGATCCGCCGCCACCTGCTGGAACAAAAATACGCAGACATCGGCGAGCGCTGGTCCGGCAGCCAGCGCATCCTGTGGGAGTCCTGACAGGGGTCGGTGCCGCCATATCGGCCACATCAATGACAGTCGGGGGAGCCAG
>NZ_JBFOCP010000059.1:0-33407 GCF_040907855.1 Aeromonas sp. s4
GTCACCCGCTCATTGTCGATATCGGTGTGCTGGTCGTGCTTGATGTGCCAGGCGGCATCATTTTCGATAAGCACGTTCAGGTCTTTCTGACCGTGGATATAAATCTCTTCCTTGCCAGCCTGGTCTTCGAAACGCAGCTCGTTGAAGCCCTCGCCCTGGTGGGTCTCGGTGCGCAGCACGGTGCGGGTCTTGTTGGCTGGCAGCTCGTAGGGCGGCCGATTGGTGGCGTGGTAGGTGCGACCGGTCACGATGGGCTGGTCGGGGTCCCCTTCCAGGAAACTCACGATGACCTCGTGGCCGATGCGCGGGATGGCCATCATGCCGTACTGACCCCCGGCCCAGCCCTGAGAGACCCGCACCCAGCAGGAGCTCTGGTCGTTGGAACTGCCATACCTGTCCCACGGGAATTGCAGCTTGAGCCGGCCGTGTTCGTCGCAGTAAATCTCCTCCCCTTCGGGGCCCACCACCATGGCGATTTGCGGGCCATCCACCATCGGCTTGTGGGGTGCCTCGGGGCTGCCGATGCGCGCCCGCCAGGTGGTGCTGGCTTTCACCACCCCGAATTCGTTGTGATAGATGGTGGGGCCGCTCCCCCCCTCCTCCTCCAGCGCCTGCGGCTGCAAGCCGGTGTGCTGGATGCGCACCACTTGCCAGTCGGTGTTGAGGCTGCCGTTGGGGTGTTCGGTGAGCGAGAAGCTCTGCCCCGGCAGCAAGGCGGCGCAGTTGGACTTAGCCTGGCCCGCCACCGCGTCATTGCGCAGCGCATCCAGCCGGTGTTGGACAAACGCCTTACCGCTCGGGTCCGCTTTGTAGCGGCCCGGAAAATCGAAGTGCTGGTAGGTGTCGCGCTGGTGGGTCAGCTCCGCCCCCACCTTCTTGTGGGAGAGGCCGTAGGCCGGGGTCTTGAAGCTGTAGTCTTTGAGTTCCACATCGCTCGGACGCACTGCCTCCCGGTAGTGAAACTGCCTTACATAGGGGCCTTGCTCCAGCGAGCGGTTACCGAGGTTGAAGAAGAGCTCGGGGCCGGCAGTCAGGGCGGCCGCGTCATCGGCAAACACGATGCGGTGCTTGCCCGCTTCAAACTCGTGGAAGTAGAACATCCCCTCTTCGGCGGCGAGGCGATTCACGAAGTCGAGGTCGGTCTCGCGATACTGGACGCAGTACTCCCGCTTGGTGTGCTCATTCTTGAGCGCAAAGGCATAGTCGGTGATGCCATGCTCTTGCAAAAGAATACTGAGGATTTCATCGGGCTTTTGCCCCTGGAAGATGCGGGAGTTCTGGCGCAAAGAGAGTCGCCACAGGGCCGGCTGCACCAGCAGCTGATAGCGGGTGCGGCGAAAACCGCTATCACCCTGCGCGAAGTCACTCACCACCCCGCACACCCGGCGCTGCAGTTCGCCGTTGTACCACACCAGCAGCTCACACGGCTGGTCCAGCACGGTGCCAACGTCGATGTCGGGCTGGGCACTCGCCAACTCCAGGCGCAGGTTGAACGGCCGGTTCAACGCCTCATCCAGTGCAAACTCGGCCACCACGAAGGTGCTCTCGGGCAGGGCCCCCACCTTGACGGTAAATTGTAATCCTGTGCTGTCTGCCATGAAGCGCTCCTTAACCTGCCTGTCCGCTGCCTGAGCCAATCACCACGCCGCCGCAGCCGACGGCAGTGCCGGTCACGGCGATGGGCTTGCCGTTGACCAGCACAGAGCCGACGCCGCCCGAGATGCTGCGCGGATGGGGTGGATTGTTGGGTTTGTCGTGGGGGGCCAGCGGATCACCCTGGCGGGCCACCGGCTTGCCATCGAGGAACACATCTGGGCTGGCGGCAATCACGGGGGATGGGTGGAAACCATCGTGGTCGGTGCCGATGTCACCGAGCAATGCAATAGAAGGGCACATCTGGATTCTCCGTGGGGCAACCATGGTGCAAGCGCAGCCTGGTGCAGAGACAGTTGAAACGGCGACCCAGCAGCCTCCATGCCATGGCAAAGTCGCCCACAATCACATTAAAAATCAGCCAATTACGATTCAGGCTCGCTGCATCAGACCAATCTGCTGCAATCCATTGCGCAAGACAGGGCAAGTTTCCCGGCAAACCTTGCCTTGCCAGTCAAACTCACCGCGTCTTGCGCAATTTTTTGCTCAAGGCAGCATTTTCAGCTACCGGAAGCGCCCTGCTGCAGCTGATAGAGGCGGATATTGAGCGCTTTCAGATCATTTTCCAGGCTTTTGAGCTCGGCAGCCGTGATGGGCTCCTGGGAGGCTTTTCTCGCCTCCAGTTCACCGAGGCGCAGACTGAACGGGATGTTCTGCATCAGGTTCTTCTGTACTTCGTAGAGCTGGGATTTGAGGTAGGAGATGGTCACCGTCTTGCGCTGGCGCTCCAGCTCCAGCAGCTGATCGAGCAGGGCATCCACCCCGGCGCGGGCATCCAGGTAGGTGGGCACGCTGATGACATCCCCCTGCTGGCCGCCAAGCTGCGTCTGCCACTGCTTGTCCAGCGCCTTGACCGCCAGCGAGTCGGGATAGAGCATCAAGAGCGAGTTGCGCAGCCCCTCGCCGTAGCGATACCAGTAGAGCGGCGACGTCTGCTCGAGCCGGGTCAACTGGTTCTGATAGCGGGCCACCAGATCGCTCTCCATGTTCTGCAGGGTCTGCTCCCCCAGTACGATGCGGGCCTGGCGAATGTCGTCGTAGCTGAGGGCTCGGGGCAGCTCGGCGGCCGGCTGCACCAGACGCTGGGCCGCCACGGTCTTCTCCTGCTGATGTTGCTGCCAGCCGAGCCACCCCATCACCGGCAGGGCGCAGCTGAGCAGGCCGCACCCAAACCAGAACCAGGCCGGACGCTGCCGGCGGTGCTGCTCTATCTTGAGCACGGTGGGCTTGACCTGCCCCTTCTCGCGCCCCACCAAAATGCTGCCCTGGGGCAGGTGCGGGGTCGATGCCGAAACCGTGCCGCCGTGCTCACTCTCCAGGTCGGACTTGAAGAACACCATGGGCGGGATCTGCAGATCCTCCTTGAGGCCCGGCTCGTCGGAGACGATGACGATCTCGGTCTCATCGAACAGGTGGGTATACCCCTCGATGAAGTGCACCAGATTCTCGA
Source organism: Aeromonas sp. s4 (assembly GCF_040907855.1). Taxonomy (NCBI): domain Bacteria; kingdom Pseudomonadati; phylum Pseudomonadota; class Gammaproteobacteria; order Aeromonadales; family Aeromonadaceae; genus Aeromonas; species Aeromonas sp. s4. The sequence continues at coordinate 3,104 of NZ_JBFOCP010000059.1, forward strand.
CCCGGGGGATGCGGCTCAGATCCGCGTTGTGCAGCTTCTCGCTGATGAGCTGCAGCGCCCGCTCGCAGCGATAGATCAGCCGCTTGTCCTCGTGGCTGATCTGGTACTGGCGAATGACGTCGCTGATGCGGGCAATGAACCAGTCGAGCATCTCGATGCGGGCCCGCTCCTGATGGACCGGCGGCCAGAAGCTCTCCCACTGGGTGACGATGAGGTTGGCGAGAAACTCGCACCCTTCGGTAAAACCGCTCAGCCCCTGCAGGCGCGAGCGCGCCAGGGTGAAGTAGATAGCGGTCTGCAGATCCACCCCGTGTTTTTCGAAGATAAGGCTGGCGAGCTGATGGATCCGCTGCCAGTCCACCTCGGGGCGCGAAGCGTGGCTGAGTTTGTTGATCTCGGCCCGCAGCGCCTCGTACTCCGGCAACATTCTGGGGTCGCGCCCCACTTTCAGGGCCTGCTGACCTTGTTGATTCTGTGACATATGAACTTCCAACGCAGAAAGGGGGCACAGCGTGCCCCCGACGCGATCAATAGAGGGATTCGGGCAGTCTGAACTGGCTGAACAGGCCGCCGGTGAAGGGGTTTTGTGCGCTGTCGGTGTAGACGCGATAGGTCATTGCCCCCTGATCCACCGGGAAGCGCACATCGAAAGTGGCGTCATTGACCTGGGTCAGCTCCCCCTTGTCCATCAGGCGGAACATGGCCCAGGGGCCGACGAAGCCTTCGCTGCGCGGTGAACGCTCGCGGGCGGCCGGTACCAGGGTGATCTTGCTCTCGGCCCCGTCGCGCATGGTGTTGGGCCACACCAGCGGGATCTTGGTACGGCGGCCATGGGCGTATTCCAGCAACTGGCCGTCCAGGTTCAGCACACTGCGCCGCTTGTTGGCGGTGAGCTCGATGGGCTCAAGGGCGAACTGCACCTCCAGGTTGCCCTGCTGGCTGAAGAAGATCTGACGGATGCGGGCTGCACGGTCCAGCTGCTTGACCAGCTCGGCCTGGATGGGGGAGCTGAACTCCCCTTCCATCAGGCCGCTCTCCACCATGGGTTTGAGGTTGACCTGATAGAAGCTGTCCAGCGTCCCGTTGGGTGCGAAGAAGCGCTCCATTTCCGAGAGGGGCACGTCCTTGTTCGAGCTCGGATCAAACGGATAACGGCCGGCCAGCTGGCTGTTGAAGGGGGCCAGCACCTTGTCCTGCCACTCCTGATTGAGGGAAGACATGGCAAGATCGATCACCAGTCGCGAGCTCTGCTCGGAGAGCTGACCCACCCAGCGATCGAGCGGGGCCGGCAGGCTGCGGGCATATTGCTGCAGGGCGAACACCGGATCGGCGTACTTGTTGGTCATGCGCAGCTGCACCGCTTTCAAGGCGGACTGACCCGGCTCGGTGGCGTTGACAATGAGCTCCAGGTAGTGCTGCAGCTCCACCAGCTTCTGGTTGACCTCCTGAATGAGCGGTCCCTGCTCGCCACGTCCAGCCAATACTCCATTCGTGGCCATAAAGGGACGACCGATGCGGGCACTGATGGCCTGGGCCGGGTCCCCTTCCACATCGGAGATCTTGCGAATGCGGGTGTTGTCATCCAGCGAGGCCAGTACCCGCTGGAACGGCTGATCGTTGCCGGTGATGGCAGCGAGCACATCCAATGCCTGCTCCGGGCTCTCCAGGGTCTGCACGTCCAGATTGGTCAGCAGTTTTTGCCACTGGTTGACGTAATCGGTAACGTAGCGGTCGTTGACCTGACGGGTGATCTCCTTGCGATCCGCCTCGCTCAGCTGGCTCAGCTTGCGCTGGCCCAGTACCCAGGCATCCATCGCGGTGAGATCGATGAGCGCCTTGTCTTGTTTCAGGAAGAAATCGTTGAAACCGGGCCAGGTGAGCAGGCGCGGCACCTGGCCGGCGTTGTCGCTGCGCAGGGCAAACACGGTGTCGAAGGTGGGGCCCACCTCGTCACGGACGTTGAGATCCGGCGGCAATACATCACCCGCCTTCACCACCAGATTCTGGTAGACCCGCTGATACATGGGCAGCTTGCCGAGCTCGCGCTGGGCACCGTAGACCGGCTCCTTGAACGGCACGAAGGCGGTGATGGCGGCCTGATCCCGCTCGGCCCTGGCACCATACCAGTTGGTGTGATCGAGGGCATAGTCCAGGTGCCCCATCAGCTGCTCCTGCACCGCCCCCTGCCCCGGAAAGGCCTTCTGCCAGCGGCTCGCCATGTACTGCGCCACCAGCTCCTTGTTGCGACCGGACGCATCGTCCAGCATCCGCATCACCCGCAGGATGGCGAGCTTCTCCTCGCTCCCCGCAGGTGCCTGGTTGAGATCCTCAAGCAACCCCTGCATCTGGGCCGGCAGAAAGCGCAGGCTCAGCAGTTGCAGGTAGGAACCCTCCACATAAGGACCAATCTCGTCCCCCTGATAGAGGCCGAGGTCGGCCACCAGCGGCATCCGCTCGCGGTAGTTGCCAAAGGAGAGGGTCGCCTCGCGAATGAGGTTGAGGCGCGGCAGCTGGCTCACCCCGAAGGCGTGGGCGTCGGCCACCTCATTGGTCTCCATGAAGGCCTGGGCCTTGGTCAGTACGTTACGACCCGCCTCCTCGTTGACCCGGTAGAAGTAGTGCCAGCCACCGATGAGGGCGGCCGAGAAGAGCGACAGACAGCTGAGGCCGATGGCCATGCGGCGCCGGCGATAGAGGGTGTGCAACCGGTTCTCGCCGGCAAGATGGGCCTCCGGGAAGATGATGGAAGAGAAGAGCTGACGCACGAAATAGGTGTTGGACTCCCCGCGCAGGGCCGAGTGGATGGGCTCTGGCAGGTTGTAGCGGCGGGAGGCCGCCTGGGCAAACGCATCGAACGGTACCCCTTGCTGATAGACGGAGCTGACATAGACCCCGCGTACCAGCAGCGGCTTGCTCTCCTCGATGGCCAGGGTCTCGGCCAGCAGGCTGGTCACGTAATCCTTGAGGCCCGCCAGCTGGCGCACGAACGAGAACAGCGCGTTGCGCTGGGCGGCATCGAGCCGGCTCAGCATCAGTTCGGGCAGATTCTGGTTGAGGTTGTCCACCCACTGATCCCAAAACAGGGCCAGATCCTGCTGCCAGTCGGCGCCCGGCTTGAAGGTCACCCCCAACACGGCCTCGCGGGCCTCCTTGTCGAGCTGCTGGTAGATAACGTCAAAGCCGCGCAGCAGATCTAGCTTGGTAAAGGTGACATAGAGCGGCAACCGGGTATTCATGGTGGCCGATACCTCCTGCAGGCGCGAGCGCATCAGCTGGGCATAGGCCTTGCGCTCGGCCACGCTGGCGTGGGAGAGCCAGGCCAGATCCACGGTCAGCACCAGGCCGTTGAGGGGCTGACGACGACGGTGTTCATTGAGCCAGCCGAGCAGGTGCAGCCAGAGCCGCTCATGCTTGCGGGCCTGCGGATCCAGTTCGGCTTCGCTCTGGGAGAGCAGCACACCGGCGGGATCCAGCATCACGGCCTGTTCCCCCAACCAGCAATCCACCAGCTGATCCTGCGCTACGTCGCGCAGCTCGGTGTCGAGTCTCGGGTTGAGCTTGTTGGCCGGATTGGCGCGGTGAATGAGGCTGCTCTTGCCGCTGCCGGGCAGGCCCAGTACCAGATACCAGGGCATGGCGTAGAGCGCCCCCTTGCCCAGATGAGTATTCAACGCCTGCAGCCAGCGATCGAGGAACAGCGCCTGCCTGTCGATGAGCCCCTTGACCGGATCCTGCTCCAGCACCACCTCGTGCCGGCGCTCGGCCTTGAGCTGCTGCATCTTGCGCCACACCCGCCAGGAAACCACTCCCAGCAGCAACCAGAGCCAGAGCAGGGTGAACACCACCCGCCCCCACAGCGGCTCGAACGGCTTGGCGCCGCGTACCTCGAGACGAGGGCCCAGCCACCACACCAGGATGAGAGCGAGCCCCCAGAGCACAGCACCGAGCAGGGGCCAGGAGGGTTTCAATTTCGGCAGCTGTTGCCGCAGAAAAGTAAAAATGGTTTTGAACATAAAATGTGATCCAACTCCGACTCAATGACTCATTTCGGCACTCATTTCGACAACGGCGCCGCCAGGCTCTCCAGGCGGTTGACCAGCCCGGGCTCCCAGTGCGACAACCCGAGGCGACTGGCCTCTTGCCACAAGTGTTGATAGTGCTGGCGCGCAAGCGCCTCCATGCCTTCCTGCGCCAACAGCTCCGCCTGCACCAACAAGGCGTGGAAGCGATCTCTTGGCTCTTTCAACTGTGCTATCCGCTCATCGAGCAAGGCGAGCGCCGCTGCAACCCCCTGCTCGCCGTGGCGCTGGGCGACCTCCTCGGCCAGCCCCGCCTCACCACTGCCGGCACTGCCTCCCTTGGCCGGTTGCAGCCAGCGGCCGCACTCGGGGGAGAGAAACGGCGAGCCGTCGCTAAAAGCGAGCTCCCGCAGGGCCGGCAGGCGCTGCAGAAAAGTCCCGAGCTCCTCGGCGATCGCCTGGGCCACCGCCCCAAAGCCGAGTTTCTGGGCCACCTCGGCCGAGAGCCTGTGCCCTTCGAACCAGTAAGGTGCCAGGGTCAGGCTCTGTTCGATGCGCTGCCAGAGCCCCTGATCAGGGGCGTTCATGGCGGCGCGGTACTCGTCCACCATGTCCGCCGACATGGGCGCCAACGGGGTTTTATTGCCCGCCCCGCTCATGGGGACCGTCGTGATCCCGGCCCAGACGGCGTGACGGCGCAGCCGATAACCCACCGCCGCCTCCGGCTGACGCTCGATGAGGAGCTCAGCCACCTTGAGCTGGGTCTGGCGCCAGGCGCGATCGTTGGAGCTGTCGACGTCGACGGCGGCACTGCCGCCACCACCGCTGAGCACCATGGCGCCGGTACCGCTGGCGGTCGACGCCGCCAAGGCCGGGGAGCCCGCTGCCGCCGCGCCGCTGCTCTGCGGCTGCCCTGCCGCATTCGCCTCAGCCTGTGCCACCTGCTGGCGCTGGGCCCGCTTCAACCCCATCACCAGCGGGTCGAGCAGCTCCCCCTTGTCGGGACACTGCGCCAGCCAGACCCGCTCCAGCTGCTCTGCCTGGGCCAGCAACTGGGCCAGCTCGGCCGCCGAGGCGCTCTCGCAAATGCGCGGCAGGGCCCCTTCGAAGCGCTTGACGATTTGCACCATCAGTCGCTGCTTCTGGCTGGCATTGCCGGGCCAGGCCAGCAGCCAGTAAGCCTGGATCCAGGCCTCCAGCAGGCTGATCGCAGCCCCCAGCGGGGTCGCCTTGGCCGGGTGCTGCAGGCAGCGCAGCAGCTGGGCCAGCACCCGCATGTCCTTGGTGCGGCTCTCCAGCAAGCCAAGGCAGGCCTCGGCCACCGCATTGAGATCCACCTGGCTGTGAGCGAGGGATCCCAGCTTGACCAGCTCGGTTTCCACGTAGTCCCAGCGCGGCTCGTCAGCCAGCACGGCGCCTCTTATCTGTTCATCCGGCAGGCTGGTGAGCAGGCGTGCACACCAGGGATGTTGATAGCTCATCGTCCCTCCTACCAGCGGCACTGCTGACGCAGCGGTGCCAGCGCCTCTTTCAGGCCGCTCAGGTCGACCCGCAAGAGGGCACCGTTGTCGGCCCGCACCTGCAGCTCGCGATGGCCCTGCCAGCGCTTGAGCTCCTCGATGGCGGGCAGACCGCGGCCATATTCCAGCAACAGACCCTGATCCCGGATAAACCAGCTCTGGGAGCCGGCACTCGGCTGACCATCCAGTTCGACCTGCACTTTCTCGCCGCTCCAGGGCTGATCCAGCCGCAACCGGATATGGGTGATGCTGTCGACGCAGCCGATGGCCAGGGTCGCCCCGCGCAGTGCCGGGCGGGTCAGGGTTTCACTGCCGCGCGTTTCATCGCTTTGCAAGAGGAAGGGCGCGCTCGCTGGCGTGCGGGCCTGCTCCTGGGCCCAGATGGCCTGCCAGGCAGCCGACTTGGGGGCGGCCCCTTCGGCGGCACTGGCCGCGCCATTGCCGATGGCGTCGTAGCAGGCGAGCCGCACCAGCGGCGAGGGCTCCTGCCGGCAGGCCTGCCAGCGCGCCATGTCCAGCGGGACCTCGGCCGCACTGGTGGCCAGCAGCAGCGGTAACAAGCCGAGGATACTCATCAGTTCACCTCCAGTTTCTGGCACTTGTGATCCAGGGTGCGTTTGGGAATGTTGAGGCTCTCGGCCACCAGCATCCGATTGCCCTGGAAGTGGCGCAGCCGCGCCTCGATGACGGAAGCCTCATACTGCTGCATGGCCCGGCGCAGATCGCGGATGTGGTTGTAGTCGTCCATGGCGCCGGGCAGCTCGACGCAGACCCGCTCGCGCAGCTCCGGCGGCAGCGCCTCCAGCCCCACCTCCTCCCCGTGACGGGTATGGGCGCAGGCCACCTCCAAGAGGTTTCGCAGCTCGCGCACGTTGCCGGGGAAGTCATAGGTCTGCAGCTGTTTCAAGAACTTGCGCTGCAAGCCGGCGAGCGTCTTGCCATCCTGGGCGGCAAACTGGGCCATGAAGTGCTGGCAGAGCAGCGGCACGTCATCCATGTGCTCGCGCAGGGGGGCGATCAGCAGCAGGCACTGGCAGAGGCGGTGGTAGAGGTCGGCCCGAAACTGCCCCTCCTCCACATGGCGGGTGAGCGGCTGATGGGTGGCGGCGATGAGGCGAAAATCGGAGTGATACTCCTGCTCGGCCCCGAGCGGCCGGTAACTGCGGGTTTCCAGCACCCGCAGCAGCTTGGCCTGCATGGCGGCGGGCATGTCACCCACCTCGTCCAGAAACAGGGTGCCGCCGTTGGCCTGGGCCACCAGCCCGGTCTTGTTGGCAAGGGCGCCGGAGAAGGCCCCTTTCTGGTATCCGAACAGCTCGCTCTCGATGAGGTTCTCCGGGATGGCGGCGCAGTTGATGGCGACAAACGGCTTGTTGGCGCGATCGGAACACTGGTGCACCAGCCTTGCCACCACCTCCTTGCCGCTGCCGGTCTCCCCCTGAATGAGCACAGTCAGCTTGTGCTGGCCGGCTTGGCTTATCTGCTCGCGCAGCCCGCGGATCACCGCCGACTGACCGACCAGCTGATCGCCGAGCAGCTTCTCGTGTTGACGCAGCCGCTCCCCCTCGCCCTTTATCTGGCGCAGGGAGTCGCGCAGTACCCCCTGATCCCGCCGGCTGCGACCGAGATCGCGAATGAGGGTGAGCTGGTTGCAAAAGACCTGGGAGAGCTGGGCCAGCTCGGGGCCATCGGCCCAGGCCCGCAGCACCTCCCCTTCATCCATCAGGGCCAGCACGGCAAACGGCTTGCCGTTGCCATCCAGCAGCGGATACGCGTGCAGCCCGCACTGCTGGCCAAGGTTGGCCAGCAGTGCGCGAAAACCGGCGTGCTCGATGCGGGCACCGCCGTAGAGGGAGTCCCAGGTGCGGGACTGGGCCTTGTGCAGCACATAGGCAAGGGGGTGGGAAAAATCGTCCACCGCCAGCCCCAGCGCCACCTCCTTCCCCCTGACCCAGCCTTGGCACTCCAGCTGACGGCCGCTCACATCCAGCATGCCGAGCAGCAGCCCCTTGGGCTGGAAGCTGGCATGAACGGTCGAGCTCCACCAGTGGCACAGGTGCGGCTCATCGCGCTGGGCGGTGAGGGCCAGGGCAAATGCGAGGGCTTGCTCCATACTCAAGCCCCCACCTCGGCCACAAACTGGTGATCGGCCACGGAAAAGTGGACGCGCTTGATGGGGTCACCGGCCGAGAGGCGCTGCAGCAGTTGCAGAGAGACCGGCGGCAACAGGGCACCGTCGATGACGGATTCGAGCATGCGGGCACCGTTCTCGCTGCGATTGGCCCGCAGCAGGATCTCCTCGGCCACCTCGTCGTCCAGCACCACCTCGGCGCCGAAGCGCTCCTTGAGCAGCTTGACCAGCCGGTTGAGCTTGCCGCCCACGATCTGCACCAGGGTATCGTGACCGAGCGGCAGATAGGGGATCACCTCCATGCGCGCCAGCAGCGCCGGCTTGAAGAAGGCGGCGAGCTCCGGATAGAGGGCATCGAGCAGCACGTCAGGCTGCTCGGCATGGTCGACGATGGTCTGGAAACCGAGGTTGGAGGTGAGGAAGAAGACCACGTTCTTGCAGTCGATGATGCGCCCTTCCCCATCCGCCAGCTCGCCCTTGTCGAACGCCTGATAGAAGAGGTTGAGCACATCCGGGTGCGCTTTTTCCACTTCATCCAGCAGCACCACCGAGTAGGGCTTCTGCCGAATCGCCTCGGTCAGCACGCCCCCCTCGCCGAAACCGACGTAGCCGGGCGGCGAGCCGATCAGGCGGGAGACGGTGTGCTTCTCCTGATACTCGGACATGTTGATGGTGGTCAGATACTGGCGGCCACCGAACATCAGCTCGGCAATCTGCAGCACGGTTTCGGTCTTGCCAACCCCACTCGGGCCCACCAGCAGGAAGGCCCCGAGCGGCCGGCCGGGACGACGCAGATCGGCGCGGGCGGTGAGCAGGTGCTTGTGCAGGTGGGCCACCGCCACATCCTGCCCCTTGATGAGCTCGCCGAGGTATTCCGGCAATCGGGTCACCACGTCCAGCTCCCCCTGGGAGATGCGATTGAGGGGCACCCCGGTCCACTCGGCGATGACGGCGGCAATCTGGGTCTTGTCGACGTGAGCGGAGACCAGCACTTCCCCCTGCTGCAGCTCGGCCAGCTCGCACTCAAGGGCGGCCAGCTGCTCGGCAGCGGCTTGCGGATCGAGCGGTGCATCGGCGAGATCCAGCGCCTCTCTGGCCAGCATCTCATCCTGCTGATCGGCCAGCAGGGCTGCGCGCAGCTCGACAATCTGGTGTACCAGCCCCTGCTGCTGCTGCCACCGGGCCTCCTGCTCGGCCAGTTCTTCACGGCAAGCCTGCTGGGCCGCCTGCAACTCGGCCAGGCGCTCTGCGTTGTCACCAAGACCTATCAGGCTCTGGCGCTCCAGCTGGCGGATCTCCAGCTCGCGCTGGCGCAGCGCGTTTTGCAGGTGGCTGACCGCGCGCGGCGGCGTGGTGAGGTTGATGGCCACCCGGGCACAGGCGGTATCGAGCACGTCAATAGCCTTGTCCGGCAGCTGGCGGCCGGAGATGTAACGGGCGGAGAGCTGGGCGGCGACCTGCAGCGCCTCCTCGTCGATCAACACCCCGTGGGCCTTCTCGTAGATGCTGCGCAGGCCGCGCAGGATCACGGTGGCCTCGTCGGCATCGGGTTCACCGACCTTCACCAGCTGGAAGCGGCGCGACAGGGCCGCGTCTTTTTCCACGTATTTCTTGTACTCGCCCCAAGTGGTGGCGGCGATGGTGCGCAGCTCGCCCCGGGCCAGCGCCGGCTTGATGAGGTTTGAAACATCCAGCCCGCCAGCCTGGTTGCCGGCCCCGATCAGGGTGTGCGCCTCGTCGATGAACAGGATGACAGGTTGCACGGCGTCCTTGACCTCCTGCATCACCCCCTTGAAGCGCTTCTCGAACTCCCCCTTGACCGAGGCGCCGGCCTGCATGGCGCCGAGATCCAGGGTCATCAGCTCGACCCCGCGCAGCTTCTCCGGTACCTGACCCGCCACCATACGCAGAGCCAGCCCCTCGATGAGGGCACTTTTACCGACACCGGCTTCACCCACCACGATGGGGTTGTTCTTGCGACGACGGGAGAGGATGTCGATCATCAGATCGATCTCGTGATCCCGGCAGAGCACGGGATCCAGGCTGCCCTGACGAGCCTGTTCGGTCACGTTCACGGTAAAGCGGGCCAGCAGGCTGGCATCGGCCGGCAGGGCGGCCTGGGCCGTCTTGCTGCCGGGGGTAGTGGTGACCTGCGTCTCGGCGGACTCCTTGACCCACTCGTCGAACTGCTGGCGCAGCAGCTCGCGATTGACCTTGGCCAGCAGGCGAGTCACCGAGCCCGGCAGATAGCGCTGGGGGGTCATCAGCAGCACCAGCAGCATGACGCCGCTGCGCAGCTGGGCATGTTGCAGCTCGGCGGAGGCGAGCAGCCAGCTGTCTTGCAGCCACTCCACCAGCATGGGCGAGAAGGAGGGGTAACCCTGGCCATAGCTGCCGTCGGCAGCGGACGGTTGCAGCAGGGTCTTGAGCTCTTCCACCTCCACCTCGGCCACCTTCAGGATCTGGCGCACGTCGCTCAGCGGGGTCTCCAGCATCTTGAGCAGCAGGTGCTCAATGCGGATCTCGGCTCCCTGGTGATTGACACAGAGGGCCGCGGCCTCCTCCAGCATGTGACGGCAGATGGGGTTGAGTCTTTCCACCAGTACCGGTAGCTCTATACGAATCAAGGCGTGCTCTCCTTAGGTATTTATTTTAATAATTCGCCCAGTTGACGCAGTACGTCCTGGGTCTGGTTATTGAGTTTGTGGTGATAGAGGCCAAAGATCAGCGCCAGGATCAGCGCGCCGCCCATGAACAGGCTGCGCAGGGAAACCTGCTTGCGCAGCTGATAGCGGGAGGCTTGCTGCCCCAGATCGAGGTGAAACACGCTGGGCGCCTCGCCGCCGGCCTCGGGGGCCAACTGCTTGTGCAGCTGGCGCACGATGCGCTCGAACTCCCCTTGTCCCTTGCTCATCACCTTGTAACGCCCCTCGAAACCGAGGCACAGACAGAGGTAGATGAACTCCAGAATGTCGCGATAACGCACCGGGTCTTCCTGCAGGCGGGCCAGCAGCACGAACACCTTCTCGCCGCCCCAGGTCTCGTTGTGAAAGCGGGTCAGCAGGGAGTGCTGGGACCATTCGCTCTGACTGCCCCAGTCGCGGCCCATCACGGCCTCGTCGATGAAGGTGCAGAGGATGTAGCGAAACGACAGCACCACCCCGTTCTCGTAACCCTGGGCCATCAGCTCCTGTTCGATGGCCTGGATCTCGGTTACCACCCGCTGGTAGAGCTCGGGCACCCGGTCGTAGCGCGACAGCAGGCGTACCCGCTGCACCAGCCCCAGCAAGGGGGTCACCGCATCGATCATCGGGTTGATGCTCTGGCCGCGCAGGCGGAACCAGTAGTCCGAATCCATGTCCAGCTGCTCGGCATGATCGAACAGCAGGTCGCTGAGTTGCTCGTTCTTGATAATGTCCGTGGTCATCTCTGCTTATTCCTTGGTGCGATCACTGGCTGCGAATGGCCCAGAGCTGCATGTCGAGCTCGGGGAAATCGCCGGCGATATGGAAGGCAAGGGTGTTGCCCACCGCCAGCATCTGCCAGGCCGGGCTCTGCCGGTCGAGCTGGAAGTAGATATAACCGGCGTGGTAGGGCAGCTGGCGCGGCGCCACCGGCAGCGGCAGCAGCGGAATGCCGGGCAGCTGCAGGCTGATGAGCTCGCGGATCTTGTCGCTGGAGGCCACCTTGGTCTGCTGCAGCAACTGCTTGCGCAGCTGCTCCTGCGGCATGCGGGCACGCACCGCCAGCACGAAGTCGGCGCTCTGCATCAGCTCGCTCTCGTTGACCATGGCCACCATGATGCCGTACTGGTGCTTGCGCAGCTGGATGGAGACGGCGCGCGGCGACAGCACTGTGCTGAGCGCCTGGCGTAGGGCCAGCATCACCGGCTCGAAGCTCACCTGCTGATCATCGTGGCGATAGGCGGGGAACTCGGGCGGCAGACGGGACTCGTCGGTAAAGGTCATCAGCTCGCCACAGATCTGCACCAGCGCCTCATGCAGCCGCTCGGGGTGCAGGGTGCCAAGGCGCGCCAGATGGGAGAGCTGGGGCTGGGCCCGGTTGAGCAGTTGCAGCATCATGAACTCGGCCACGTCGGCCACCCCCTGCTGGCCCGGCGCCGCGATGCGCTGGGAGAGGCTGCGGGCCCGCTCGGCCACGAGGCCGGCCGACTCGCCAAGGAAGCGCTTGAGGGTCGGGATGGCGGAGACGCTGATGCTGCAGGGCATGAAGTTGGGATCCAGCACCAGGCCGCCGTCCGGACGCTTGTCCAGGATCCGGGCGATGGCGAGCGAGGCGTAGGCGCTGCGATCTTCCCGCTCCAGCATCAGCCGCAGGCTGACCCGCCCCACTTCGAGGGAGACCACGTCCCCCCCTTCGCTGTGCAGGTCGCGCACGTCGTGGCGATGGGCCTGCAACCGGGTAGCGACCTGACCGCCCTGATTGACCTCGTTGACGCCGCTCACCGAGAGCGGCAGCGCCAGATAGACCTTCTGGTTGGCCACCGAGGCGTCAGTGACTTCCAGCGGGGTCGGCAGCACATCGTCATTGGGGATGTTAAACACGGTACCGTCCGGCAGGATGCCGGTGGCCCCCACCAGGGCGATGCGGCCAAAGCCCAGGTAGTCCTCGTTGATGGCGAGCGACTGCAAGCCGTAGAAATAGTCGGACAGCGCGCTCAGGCGAGCGTGCAGTGCGTAATCCGAATGTCTTTGTTGTTGCTGGAAGTGCTGGGGCTTGATGAACAGCCCCTCACGCCAGATAACCCGATTTCGACTCGACATGGTTATTCTTCTTCTTTTTGCAGTTCCACTTCATCCAGGCGCAGGTGCACCAGGATTTGATAAGCCGTTCCCTTGCTCTTGATCTTGATGACCTTGCGCCACTCGGCGCTGTCGGGGTCGGCGTAGCGTGCGATCACCCCGATGTAGCGGGTCTTCTCGTCGAGCTTGATGGGGGGCAGGTATTTGAACTGGCCCGGCAGCAGGGTGTAGTCCTGGTGGTCCAGGTAGTTCTTGCCAAGGGCCTTCTCCACGTCCGCGGTCACCTGGTCGTAGTCGGTGGCGAGCAGCTTGGAATCCTCCGCCAGCAGCACCACCTGAAACTCGATGGGCGCCGCCTCCCCGCTCTCGTTGGGGTTGACGTCAGGCTCCGCCAGCAGGCTCAGCCCCAGGGTGGAGGGTTGACTGTCATTGCTGCCCACCTGGATATCCGGGTTCATGGCCACGTCAGCCATCTTGCCCATGGTGGTACAACCTGCCAGGGCCAGCAGCGCGGCGCCCAGCATCAGCGCACGTATCATCAAATCAGTCCCTGTTGCTGACGCACGGCCTGGTCATAGGCCTGGGCATACACCTGGTGGAACAGCTTGTCGAACCCCTGCTGACGGGCGGAGGTGAGCTCGCGGTAGTAGTGCTGATACATGTCCCAGGCCCAGCCTTCGTCGGCCGTGCCCGGTGCACCGCTGCGGCGGTATTGCTCGAAACGCCCCAGCAGGGCCTGCGGTGAAAACGCCTGCAGGATGCTGTCGAGCGCCGCGCCGATGGCCTGCTGGTTCGCCACGTGGTGGATGCGCACGTTGTGCAGGCTCTCGGCCACCGCCGCCGGTGCGCTCAGGTGGACCGGGCTCTTCTGCTCGGCAAACAGCACCGCCAGGGTCTCGTCATAATCAAGGCCCAGGCGCAGCGGGTTGTCCTCGATGGGACGCAGGTGCTTGTCCGCCAGTGCCGCCTGCTCGTTTTGCAGCTGCAGCAGCCCCTCCACCATGGCCCGCACCGTCTTGCCCATCTCTTCGAGCATGTCGTGGGCCTGCTGGGTGTCCTGCAGTTGCAAGGGTTGGCCCAGGCCACGCATCAGCGGGGTCAGGGCCACATGATCGACGCCGTCCAGCGACAGCTGATAATCGGGATGGTTCTCGATGGCGGGCATATCCAGAAATTCTTGGTTCATGGTGTTCTCGACAGCAGAAAAAGGGGCAAGAGGGGGAACGTCCACATCCGGTTGTGAACGCAGTGAAGCCTGCAGGCGACCGTCCGCCAGCGGACCATCCATCAACGGATTGGGCGCCCTGCGCTCCTGCTGCAATGCCAGCAAGGGATCGGCCGCCAGGGTGCGCGGATCGTCAGCCGGCACGACGGGCTCATCGCTGGTCAGCCACTCGTCGAGCTGCTCGGTGGGGCGATTGCCCAGCACCTGTTGCAGGCTCTGCTCGGGGGTGATGGCCCCCAGGTAGGCGCGCAGCCGGAACGGGCCGACCACGAGCTCGTCCCCCTGCTCCAGATGCACCTTGCGGGCCCGCCCGATGGGCGAGGTGGCACCGTTGATATAGGTCTGGCCGCTCAGATCGCACAGGCAGAAGCGACCGTCGTTGAGCTCGATGCGGGCGTGGGCGGGCATGACGGCCCCCAACCTGTCGCGCAGTTGCCAGTCATCCTGTTCGGAGGCCCCCAGGGTCCCCCCCATCTCGTCGAAGCGGTACTGCACCTGCTGGCTGCCGTCGAGCTGTTCGCTGTTGAGCACCACCAGGGAAAGTTGCTGGTTAAAATCGTCCACAGTTACTCCTGCACTGATTCCTGTAGTTAAATGTTCTGCGCTGCTGATCGCTGCACTTATTCCTGCACTTATTCCTGCACACAAATGGTCACAAACGGATCACTCGGCGGCTGGCCGAGAAAGGTACTCCACCCCAGGCGGGCACTCTGCTCTTCACCCAGCCTCAACCCCCTCGCCTGCTCCTGACCAAACCCCAGGCGCAGATCCCAGGCCAGCTGATCGCGCAGGATGAAGGAGACGAAGGTCACCAGGGCGTGAAAGTGCTCCCCGTTCGGCAGAAAGCCGAGAAACTGGCCAAAGCTCAGGTTGTTGATCTTCAACAAGAACTTGCCGGCACAGTCATTCACCTTGTCACCGATGACAAAATCGCTCCCCAACGTGGCGCAGGCGCCGCCGAGGCGATTTTGCTGATCCTGATGAATAGGCACCTTGCGCCATTGCCAGGCGCTCACCTGCACGTCGGCCAGATCGAAGCAGTGGGCCACCAGACCGGCCACCACCTCGGGGGAGCGGCTGGGGCTGGCCAGCATGCCCGCATAGGAGAGCATCTTAGCCCGGTTGACCGGCAGGCTCTGGCATACCGCTTCGTTGCCAAGCCCTACCAGGGCAAACATCAGACGGGAGAAGCCATCCTCGCCGTTGTCCTGAAACCGCACGTGGTAGCGATACTTGCGCCAGATCCGGTGCAGCAGGGTCAGCAGACGGTGGTGGAAGAAGTCCAGAAACAGGCCGAGCTTCTGCTCCCCCTGGGCGTACTCCCACGCCAGCGAATCGAGGTAATAGCCGGGCATAGGCGACTGACTGCCGTGCAGGCCGAGGAAGGCCACTTCCAGCTCGTGGCGGCCCTGCCCGTCCCGACCAATCTGCAGCACGTCGCTGGTGGGGAACCCCAGGGAGGCAGTCGCCTTGAAGCGGATGTTCTCGTCACCGGGGAGGTAGTCGAGCCCTCGCTCCTGATCGGCGCCATCGAGCCGGTTGAGCAGCTCAACCAGCTGGAAGAAGTTGAAGCGGGGCGCCTCCCGGGTGGCGTTCACATCAGGGAGTGCTGACCGATCTGGACTGGCCATTGGTAGCGCTCCTTGTTGTCGAGATTGACCACCTCAAGCAGGTGGAAGGCGTTGACGCTGGCATAGAGCGAGAAGAAGTGGGCCAGCACGGTACTGAACAGATAGAGCTCCCCTTCGCTGCCGAAGGCGGACTGGCGGATGGAGAGCACCGACTTGAGCCCCCGCACCGGCATGCCGCGCACCAGCCGATCCACTGGCTTGGTCTCGATCTCCTCGATCCCCGCCAGCCGCTTGCGCGAGGCCTGCTCGGCCTGCTTGTCGTGCAGCGCCGGAAAATCGTAGGTGCGCAGCACCTGCACCAGGGCATCGCGGCGCAGCAGGGAGACATAGTTGAGCGACAGGTTGGATATCAGCGTCCAGTGCAGACTGCCGTCCAGCGCCGGGCGCAGCGGCCGGGTCGGCCGGATCAGGTTGCGGAAGGTGGCAAACGAGGGCGAGCTGCCGGTCGGCACGCAGACGCTGCCCACCTTGAGACGGGCGGCGCGGGAGCGGTTGGTGCAGGTGAGCGTCACCGAGATGGATTCATCCAGTTCGACCGTGGTGGTTTCATCCCCGCGCACGAACGAGAGGCTGTGTTCGAAACCATCCCCGCTCACCGCCTCCTTGACCCGCACCCGGTAGTAGAGCGCCAGCCGCTGTTTGGCCCGCTCGATCTGGTGCTGGAAGCTCTCGAACGGCTGATAGATGCGCGGCGTACCGCGGGAGCGGCCGAGGTTCCCCTCGACCCAGCCCTCCACCTGATCCACCGAGAAGATCTCGAAGCTGTCGGCGTGGCGATAACTTGCCTTGAGGGGATACTCCGCCTGACGACCGTTGAGGTTGACCGGCTCGCTGTCGTGCTGGAACAGGTTGATGGCCGGCACGCAGTTGAGCATGAAGGAGTCGGGACGGATCTTGAGCTCCGCCGGCAATGGCCGGTCGAAGCAGAAGTGCACCTTGAATTCGCTCACCGGCAACGGCTGTTTGGGCCACTCGCCACCGGAGAGTTCGAAGAAGAGGAAGCTTTCCGGGAAGCAGAAGTACTCCTGCAGGATCCGGTAGCCGGAAAAGACGTTGTTCGGATAGGGCAAGAGCGCATCATCACGCTCGAAGCCGACCGATTTGAGGGCCTTGGCCTCCTGACGAAAGCGCTTGCCGTCGATCTCCAGCTCGATATGGGAAAGCTGGTTGGAAAGCCAGAAGTAGAGCTCATAGGCGGTGTAGCTGTCGCCACCAAGGAAGAAGCGCAGCTTGTCCAGCTGCAGTTCGCTGAGCGGCAAGGGGGCATGCAGGGCGATGTCCAGCGAGATGGTGGAGAGATCGTTGCCGCTCTGGGCCGCGATATGGCGGATATCGGCCGGATAGACCCAGGTATCGTGACAGGTCTGGAAATGACAGGTCACCTCGTCCAGGGGCAGACTGTCGAGCTGACAGCCTTGCCTGACCAGCGCCGGCTGGGCGATGGCCCCCGGAATGACAGAAAACTGCATGATGGTCATGCTGGGCACGGGACGCAGGTAGTTGGGCCAGAGCATGTTGAGCAGACCGTGGGTCAGCTCGGGAAACTCATCCTCAATCTTGGCGCGCAGGTTGCCCGTGAGGAAGGCGAATCCCTCCAGCAGGCGCTCCACGTCCGGATCGGTGTTCTGCTCCGACAGAAAACGGGTGAGCTCGGGATAGGCGTCGGCAAATTCGCGCCCTTGCAGGCGCAAAAATGCCAGTTCATCCCTGAAGTAATGTTCCAGCGACATTGATCAGACCATGCGGTAGTGACGGTGACTGTCCATATGGACGTTGAACGAGGTAACTTGCTCGAGCTGCTCCAGCCGCACGTGGGCCGTCACCTGAAACGTCATCTCAAGCGGACTCGCCTGATAGTCGGGTGAACGGACTTCCACATGCACGATCCGCGGCTCATAGCGGCGGATGCATTGCCGGATCGCCTCCCGGATCCGCCCCTTGATGTCGGCACTGCCCTGGGTGGCGTCATTGAGATCGATGACACCAAGCTCGGGGGCACTGCGACAGTTGCCGGGACGGGTGTTGAGGATCTGGTCGAGCTGCCGTTTGACGGAGTCCACCAGTTCATCCACTTCCGAACGGGGGGAGGAGCCAAGCCCCTCCCCCCGAATGCGATCAAACAGGCTGGCCGCATTGCCTCTATCCCAGGATGAGAGATGCGGCATCGGGCCTTATTCCTTGTCCAGACGACCTACCAGAGAGAGCTCGAAGCTCGCTCCCATGTACTTGAAGTGCGGGCGCACGGCCATGGCGACCTGATACCAGCCCGGCTCCCCTTCCACGTCCAGCACCTTGATCTGGGCGGCGCGCAGGGGACGACGGCTACGCACGTCTGCAGGGGGGTTCTCCTGGTCGGCCACGAACTGACGGATCCAGTTGTTGAGTTCCCGTTCCAGATCCTGGCGTTCCTTCCAGGAACCGATCTGCTCGCGCTGCAGCACTTTGATGTAGTGGGCCAGGCGGTTGATGATGAACATGTAGGGCAGCTGGGTACCCAGCTTGTAGTTGGTTTCCGCTTCCTTCCCTTCCTTGGTGTTCGGGAACACCTTGGGCTTTTGCACCGAGTTGGCGGAGAAGAAGGCGGCGTTGTCGCTGTCCTTGCGCATGGTCAGGGTGATGAAGCCCTCTTCCGACAGCTCGTATTCACGGCGATCCGTGATGAGCACTTCGGTCGGGATCTTCGCCTGCAACTGACCCATGGCCTCATAGACATGCACCGGCAGATCGTGAATGGCGCCACCACTCTGCGGACCGATGATGTTCGGGCACCAGCGGTACTTGGCGAAACTGTCGGTCAGGGAGGTGCCCATCAGATAGGCGGTGTTGCCCCACAGGTAATGATCATGGTTCGAGCTGATCTCTTCCTGGTAGTTGAAGCCCTTGATGGGGTTCTCGGTCGGATCATAGGGCAGACGCGCCAGGAAGCGCGGTGCAGTCAGACCCAGATAGCGGGCATCTTCCGACTCGCGCAGGGAGCGCCACTTGGTGTAGGCCGGCCCTTCGAATACCGATTTCAGGTCCTTGATGGAGGGCAGATCGGTGAAGCTGTCGACCCCGAAGAAGGCGGGGGCGACGGAAGAGATGAAGGGGGCATGGGCCATGGCGCCCACTGCACTGACATACTGCATCAGCTTGATGTCAGGGGAGCTGTGGGTGAAGGCGTAGTCACCAATCACGGCGCCGACCGGCTGTCCGCCAAACTGGCCATAACCGCTGGAATAGACGTGCTTGTAGAGGCCGGACTGGGTGATTTCAGGAGAAAATTCAAAATCTTCCAGCAGCTCTTCCTTGGTGGCGTGCAGCACCTGGATCTTGATGTTCTCGCGAAAATCGGTGCGATCCACCAGGAGCTTCAGGGAGCGCCAGGAGGACTCCAGCTCTTGCAGCTCCTTGGCGTGCAGGATGACGTCCATCTGCTTGCCGAGCTTCTTGTCGAGCTCGACGATCATGCTGTCCACCAGCGCCTTGTTCACCGGCTCTGTGGTGGTGCCGCTGTCCAGAATGTTGGCAATCAGGGCTGCAACGCCCTGCTTGGCGACGCTGTAGCCCTCATCCACCGGGGTGATGCGAGCCTGCGCCATGATTTCGTCCAGCAGGGACGAGGAGGCTGCACTCGCCCCCGCTTGAACCTGTTCTTCGACCAGAGACATAATTTTTCCTTATAAGTCAGTCAATTAATCTGCTGATCACTCGGCAGGCTTAATCAAATCCAGCTCCTTGAGCAATTGCTCGCGAGCGTCGTCACTGGACAGCAGATCCTGCAGACGGTTGCGGAAGGCGGGGATATTGCCAAGCGGCCCCTTCAGGGCAACCAGCGCCTCACGCAGCTCCAGCAGCTTGCGCAACTCGGGCACTTGCTGGGCAACGCTGTCAGGGGTGAAGTCTTCCAGGGACTGGATTTTGATCGACACGGGCAACTCGTCCTGGCTGTTCTCCTCCAGGCGGTTGGGAACCGAAAAATTCAGCTCCAGTGCAGATTCTTTCATGACGGAAGAAAAATTATTCTTGTCGATGGAGACGGTCTGACGCTCCTCGATGGGGGTCTCTTCAGAGCGCCCTTTCATATTTCCAACCACCATCATGGTCAACGGAAGCTCTATTTCCGCCTGTTGGCCACCGGTTGCCGGCACATATTTGATATTGATACGTTCTTTGGGCGCAACAGTGGCGCCATCAATCCCTTTTCCCATGCTCTAGATACCAAGTTGAGGATCCATGAAGACCCAAAAGCTTATAGCCAATGCTTTTGTCGGCAACTGTAAAAAATGACAGTTGACGTGCTCAGGACGAAAATGAACAAAAAAGCACCAGCCAACCACGCCTTTTCGATATATTCCAGGAGAGAGCCTGGATATCCAAAAAGCAGCATTCAGCTTGTTATTAAATACAATCCGATTACGTCTCTACTCTTCGTTAGAGATCATACCTGGCTTAAGAGCCATTTGTAGCGAATGGTATATTTTTGATGATGATAACGTCAACGACAAATATATTTGCACATGTATCAAAATCAAAATAAATGCACAAACACCAATAAAAACAACAAGATAGAGTCAAGCCATCAAAATGTAAACTTGGACAAAAAGTGTATGAAAGTTGTATTTAGTGAAGAGTTAAATAGGAAAAATCTGATTTTAAATCTTCATAACCTCTCATGATAAGCCATAAGCCGCGCTCATTTTCCGAACACAAAAAGAGATTTTTCTGACAACATCCGATATTATTTTTGTCAAAAAAACCGCCAGGATGCATTATCAAGGCGGTATTGGATGGCGATAATAAGTGGGAAATGGCTTTATCCACTCACTGTTATTTTTATCACTATATCTCATTCATGTTATGGGAATGGCATCATATGCCCTCTGACGCCTGCCCCATTTCACCGTGTTTATCCAGCCTGATGAACCAGTGCTGCGCCAGTTTTTGACCGGCACTTTTTTCTTGTGCCGTCATGCCTTTTTCAAGTTCACGGCTGGCGGCGGTTGCATCAATATTGCCATCCGTTGCGGCCAATAAATACCATGCATAAGCATGCAATCTATTGCGGGGGGCTCCCCATCCCTGCTCACGCATGATGCCCATGCGATATTGTGCTTGCCGATGATTGGCGTTTGCCGCAGCCCGATACTGTTTCATGGCTTCGGTGTAATCAGCCTCACCACCCAGCCCCAGTCGCAGCATCTCGCCGTAGGCATATCGAGCCTCGACATTGCCCTGCGAGGCGGCCAGAGAGAGGCTCTTGCGCGCAGCTTTCAACTCCCCCCGTTCCTGTTGCAGGGTCGCCAGTTCAAGCTGAGCCTGGCTCACCCCCCCCGCAGCAGCCAGATTCAGCCAGTGCTCCCGTGCGGTGATATCGCTCTGCTGCAGGCTCAATTGATATTCGGCGTCATGGGAACCATTGCCTGCCGCCAGCTCCAGCCAATAACGGCCAAGCGCCAGGTCCTGGGCAACCAGATCCCCCCTCAGATAGGCCTGCCCCAACCACAGCTGGGCAGGAGCAGCCCCAGCATTGGCGGCGCGCTGATAGAGGCTGAATGCCTCTTCAGAGGGCGCCTTGCTCGCCAGTACCAGTAAAGCGTCCGGCTGTTGCTGGGCTGCGGCTTTCTCATACCAGCGCAGGGCAAGATCGGCGCGCTTTATCACCCCTTTCCCTTGCTCATAGCGAGCGCCAAGCTGGAATTGGGCATCCCGATTCCCTTGTTCGGCGGCTTTCTCCAACCACTTGACGGCCTCTTCATCGGCCCCCGCCTGACATGCATACCACTGCCCCAGAACCAGCTGGGCATTCCCATGATCCCGCTTGGCTGCATGCTCGAACCAGTCGAGACACTCACTGACCAGCTTCCCCTTGTGCCGTTGCAGGCACTCCTGACCCAGTTGATAGCTGGCCTCCGAATTGCCCAACTTGGCGGAGCGCTGCCACCACTGCCTAGCCAGTGCAGGATTTTTGGGCTCTCCCAACCCCACCTGATACCAGCTTCCCACCTGTAGTGCAGCCTTGCCCCGAATATCGGCATCTGCCGCCAGCGGACCGACTTGATCGGCAACCTGCTTCATCCAGCGCATCGCCTCGGGATAATCCGGCTTCGCCGCCAAACGGTTGGCCAGCTCATATTGCGCCTTGCCCTGGCCCTGCTGGGCGGCTTGGGAGAGTTCAGACTCGGTGAGTCGTGTAGTTGTAGAACATGCAATAAGCAAACTAGCTAATAACATCGATAGTAAAGCTCGATATACCATCTATAACACCCGCAGTTTTAAACAAGAGGATAATGACAGATTTAGTAGAAACACCCAAAATACCAAAAACACATAATAAAAAACACTCAACAATATTCTAGAGAAAATTAAAGGGGTCACAGCAAAATATTTGTCAAGCCTGATTTAGGGTATTCCTTTTTTATCAAAGATGCATAATGTTGATCATGGTAGTCAAAAGTTATACCATCAATATATTCTTTTGAAATACTGTGGCAAGCATGACCTGGTAAAAAAAAGTCATCTTCTATTTTGTATGGATAACAATCCACATCATATATGGAGCAATAGATGTAGCAAGCACTAGCGGTAAATTGAAAGAAATCTTCTTTACTATCTTTATCTAGCGTGCCGATAAACGCATTCATTCCTTTCGTAAGATCTTCTAGTGATAGAATCCCCCGTTCAATATAGGTTAGAAGACGCCCAGTTGAACGATAATGGCCATGCTCTCCCCAATCTCGGTCCATAACCAAGAATCCCTCATTTCCTCTAAAGAAATTCCATGGTTTTGTTTTGAACTCTGATATGAACTCAATTTCATTATATGGCTTCATTATTGCCATCTCATCGTATCATCAAAATAACTAAGCAGCTTTTCGATATACCCATCATGTTTTATGTTTTCCGCACCATGCAATGCGGCTTATTTTGCCCCACCTTTAGTTTTCCCGCCAGGAACCCATTCACCAGAAATTGCCCCTGGTTCATTGCCAGTAGCCACTTTATATTTAAACCGACTATCACCTCATCCTTGGATTATGTATCCCCGGTGGGGAGCTACTCTTTCATTCATCGCCATTTTGCAAGTGGCTCTGAAATAGTTCCATTTTCAATATTAATATCATGTTGCCAAAAACGCTCACCTTTAAATGATGGTTCATGTGCAAGAACAACTCTCACTGTTTTTTCTGCTGAAGCCGATTGGTTTGCTAAGCAATATATGCAACTGCCAGGTTCTTTAAATGAAAAACGGGTAATGAAAAGTAAATCTCCCTCCTTATCAAAAAAACTAATGCCAGAGGCATTTAAAGCCGCCACACCATCTAACTTCTTATCATAAGCAGCGTCAACATAATCACCTATCACTTTTATTTCTTTACCATCATAAACCCAAGAAATATCATCATCATTTAAATAAACTCTCATTTTTATTCCTGTGGCAAGACTATGCAAGCTTGTTGCCATCGAGCGACTGCCAGTAGACTGGCCGCCCATGACATCATGCTTGAAATAGCTGAAAACCCAGCTCGTCCTGCTCGGTCGTCATCTTGCCGTAGAGGGAAAGAAAACAAATAAAAAGGTCATGGTATTACGTTATCCTAACCTATACATATCCACTTCCTGAATTAATAAAGGTTAAGTCCAGTGACCGACGATAACCATACTATACAAATTTCTCTGATGATTTCCAATTACACCACACTTATTAACCCTATGCCCTGCACATATTAATACGGGCGCTTACTCTAGCAGGGTTAGTTTATCCATATAAATACATTAGTTCATCTACCAAATCTCTTTCCTCGGAACTGAATGGCTTTTTGCTAAATATACTAACATGTTCAAATATCGCTCTAATTGGAATGGGGCGTTGAACGTCAGATATTATATCGATGAAACGTTTAGCATCTGGATCTATACCTAAAAGATGATTTTCTATCAATCTTTTTGCATCATCTCTTAATTTATGTCTACCCATATCATTCTCCTGGCAATATATCGGCCTTATCCTCCTTTATGTCTATCAGTTGATATAACAGTTTCACTTCCCTGTCGGCAGCCTTCCGCCTGGGAGAGTCTCAATATTTATTTTGCTCTAACCATAACGATACATAGCTTCATCAAGCATTTCTTTCTCAGCATCAGAGTACTTTGATTGGTCGCACCCTCTCATACTCTCCTTAATCCCCCTGATCGGTATTCTTCTATTTTTATCTTTGAGGATTTCAATTAAGTTTTCATAGTCAGAAATAAAATCCTCTTTATGATTTTCAATAAAGATTATTAATTGCTCTCTAAAGTATTCACCTTCGGTCATAATCATTCCTTTGGTAAAATATCAATTGCATCAGCCTTTATATATAAAGGCTCATCAGTGTTAGGAACTAGCTGTCTAGCACCACCCTTTCCATACTCTGGATAAGCCTCAGTGAATGGTTCGAGATCTGCCCCTTTCCCCCCATGACTTCTAGGTACCTCCACTCTTGGAACACCTGAGCCATCATATAATTGCAAAGTATCAAACTTGATACGTAATCGTCCATCACTCCATGACTTATCTGGATCATTCATTGTCACATGTTTTGGCGCTCGAATCTGGAATGCCTCTGTAACCTGATTACCTGTATCTAATTTATCAAAACCGAAATATGAAAGCCGAGCTTCTCCTGTGTTAATTGCATCCTGGCCATATTTATATAACGAACCATCATCATTTAAATATCGGTCATACCGATACCCAGTGCTCGGCAAAGTTGCATCTGGACCGCTTGGCCCGACATAAAAATCAGGTTTGCTACCACCCACACTCGGTGGTGATTCCAAAGCATCTTGGTGTTTAGACTGAATAACACCACTAGCATCGGGACACTGCCCCGGCACATTACTTAACCCTAGCGGATCCACCCAGCCTGTAGGGTTGGGGGCATACTGGTAGTTATTGAGCCCGCCGGCCAAGCCTATCGGGTCAGGGGTGATAAATCTACCCGTGCCGGGCTGGTAGTAGCGGTGGCGGTTGTAGTGAAGCCCCGTCTCGGCGTCAAAATACTGCCCCTGGAAACGCAAGGGGGTTGCCACCTCGGCGATCTCTTCACGCCAGACATTGCCATAGGCTCGATAGCGCACCTGCCAGGCGGTGGCCCCGCTTGTGCGGGTCAGTGCCAAGGGAGTGCCCAGGTGGTCAAGCTGGTAGTGGAATACCTCGGCCTTCTGCCCCTCCCCTTCCAGCTGTGCCAAGGGTTTGAAACTGCCGGGTTCATAGATAAAGCTGCGGTACTGCTCGTCAGTACGATGCTTGTCATCACCGAGCAGATAGTGGCTCTCGGCAATCAGGTTGTTGGCCTGCCACAGGAATTCGGTAACCTGCTCGCCTTTTGCACCCTTTACCGTCTTGCGAATGCGGCGACCAAAGGCATCGTAGTCATAACAGGCAGTGCTGCCATCGGGCAGTTCAGCCCTCACCAGCTGGTGCTGGCAGTCGTAGTGATAGCGGGTCACCAGTTGCTGGCCCTTGCCGCGCCGCTCCAGCGCCAATCGGCCAAATTCGTCGTACTCGAAGTGGCGATCGCCACTCAACAGCAGCCGGTTCCCCTGGGTGCGGGCCCCATCGAACTGACCACCCGAACGTTCACCCAGGAGGTTGCCGGCCGGATCATGCAAGAAGCGCTCGGTCAGCTCGCCCCGCACCTCCAGCAAGCGGTCCAGCGGATCGTAGCGATAGTGCTGCTCCCCCTGCACGCTGTCATCGATGTGCAGCAGGTTGCCCGTTCTGTCATAGCCATAGTGCCGCTCGCGGGCGACCTGCTTGCCCCGCTGCAGACGCAGTGCCGAGAGGCGCCCCTGCTCGTCATATTCGTACTGCTGGGTCAGTGCCCCTTGCTGCCTGCGCAGCTCAAGCCCACCCACCACCTGGTGGCGAGTGAGTTCGGCGCCGTTGAGATCAATGCCGCCAAGCGCGCCGTGCTGATAGTGATAGCCAAGCCGGTTGCCGTCAGGCAGTTGCCAGTGTGACAACCGTCCCATGGCATCGTATCGGAAATGGCTTGAGGCCCACCCTTGATGCTCGGCCACCAGATGACCGGCACCATCGTAGTCAAATGCCAGGGGCCAGGCACCGTCGTCGACCCGGATGAGCTGGCCATGGCCGTCATACTCGAAGGCGATCTCGCGACCATCTGGCAGGGATTTTTTCAGCAAGCGCCCCATGGGGTCGCGCTCATAGCGGGTGACCAGCTCGGTCTCCTGCTTGCCGAACTCCACTTTTTCGCTCAGGCGTCCGTTGAGATCATAACGGTAGGCGGTGGTGCGACCATCGAAGCCGGTTTCCCGTGCCACCAGCCCGTTGGGATGGTAATGGATACGATGCTGTTCACCATGCTCGTTCTCGATTTCGCTGAGAAAGAGCTTGGCGTTGTCGTAGCGGTATTTGAGCTCGCTGCCATCGGGGTTGATGCGCCGACTCACCAGATGCAGGCCAGGGTGATATTCGAAACGTGTCTCGCGACCCAGCTCGTCCCACTGCGCCGTGACCTTGCCATAGGCGTTGTACTCATAGCGGCGAACGCCGCCCCCGGGCAGATGGACGGCACTGAGGCGATCTGCCGCGTCCCATTCATAGCGTGTGATTGCGCCACGCGGGTCTTGTCGCACGATCTGGCGGCCCAGCTCGTCATAGCGCCAGCGACTTATCCCGCCATCGACCCCTTTTTCTTCGATCAGCTGGCCAAGGCGGTTCCATACCAATTCGGTGCGGGTGCTGTCCGGGTGAACCACAGAGCACAGCTTGCCCTGAGGGGTATAGCCATAACGGGTTTCGTTCCCCAGGGGATCCCGCCTGGCAATCAGATCCCCTTGCGGATTGTGCTCAAAGCGCCATTCGCGCTCCCCCTGCACTATCTTGCGAACCCGGCCATCCCAGTAGTGATAGGCAGTCTGACTGCCGTCGGGAGCCACTTCGAGGGCCAACATCCCCTCTTCGTCGTAGTGATAATGGGTCTCGGCCCCCAGCGGATCACGGGCCAGTACTTTCTGACCCTTGTCGTTGTAGGCAAACTCGGTTATCGCACCATCCGGATCCTGCTGGCGGACAAGACGTGCCTGGCTGTCGTGCTGATACACCTCCTGACTGCCATCGGCATTGAGTACCGTCACCTCGCCCTTGTCATCATCCCAGCCATAGGTGACATCAAAACCCGCCACATCGCTCCAGTGGCGGATGGCGCGGGCAGCCTTGCCTTTCCCTTCCCACTCCCAGAAGAAACCGGCACCACCAGCCAGACGGCGCTCAACAATGACCCCATCATCACGATAGCGATAACGCTCGCACTCCCCGGCCCCATTCTCGGCCGCTACCAGGTGACCATGGTCATCGTAGTGGTAGCGTTGCAGCGTGGCCTGGGGCTGCCAGGCAATGCCATCAAAGCGCTGCAACTCGAGCGCCATGATGTGGTCGCCCTCGTAAGCGAGACGAAGGGCCAGCCCAGCCTCATTTTCAACCCAGGCGGGGCGCCCTTGATGGTCAGAACGCACTGTCAGTCGATTGCCGTAGGGATCGGAAAAACCGGTCAGCCGCCCAATCTCGCCATGCCAGGTAAAATGCAGGAACGGCGAACCGGCCTTGGCCAGGATCACTTCATCAGCCTCGTCACCGAGGTAGACCGCCGCCTCCGACAGCAGGTTGGTCACCATGGGTCTGGCGGCTGATGGCAACGGCAGTTCCGTTGCCAGGGACTCCTCATCCCACCAAGTCAGGGTATCGCCGTGACGTTCAAGTCGGTGCGCAAGGGCATGCGTCCAGCCAAGCCCCATGCCGCAGGATTGCGCGACGGCGGAGGTGCGATAGAGGCGCCCGAAGACAAAGGGAAGCAGACCCGGCAGTTCGCCATCTTGCAGTGCCAGCAACTCTTCCCCCGTCACCATGGAGACCGGGCAGTTGTTCTTGCAGGTGCTGGCTTCCGGTTGATGGGGCCGGTTGGCCGGGGTAACTGCCTGTTTGGAGGCATCCGGAGTCTTGTTCACCTGCTTGATTTCGGTGTGCCCCTGGAATCGGCGTTTGGCCGCCGTGCCTTTTTCCACCAGCGTGTTGGCATTGCCATCGACCAGCTTGAGATCCGCTTTTTTGGCCGGGCTCAACGGTGCAGCCCCGGTGATCAGCACCTTTTTCGCCTGCTGGGCGTGCTGGGCCAGGTTGTGTTTCCTGGAGAGATCGACCAGGGAAGTGACCAGTCGCATGACCCGGTCACTGTTCTTGGCCATGGTGGCAGCCTTGGCACCATAGCGTGCAGCCAGGCCTGCCCCGCCGGTCAGTATCACCCCGATGATCACGTCAATCAGTACCGACGAAATTACCTGAGCACCAAACTCGGTCTGCTGATCCGGGGGCAGCATCTTGACCCAGCACACCAGGGCATAGGCATAGAGATAAAGCAGTGCTTCATCTTGCAGTACCAGCATGGCAGCTTCCATCTGGGAGGCTCCGGCCTTTGCCATGGCCGCTGCGTCCACCCCGAACTCGGCCAGCTTTTTGGCGTTGCCTACCGGATCGGCCAGCAGGTTGTAGATGGTTTTAAGATCGTCCCACACTCCGACCAGCGCCTTGCCGATACCGCTTGCCGCCGCCAGCACATGGCTGCCAAACCCGCCACCAGTGCCGCTGTAACGGGCCCACGCAGCCTTGTGCTCACTGTTCCACTCCTTGGTGAGCCAGGCCTCCAGGTCTTTTTGAACCGGGGCATAAGAGGCAAACAGCGTATCCAGGTCGCTCTTCTTCACATTGGGGTAGAAGGTCACCCGATAGGACTTGCCCGGGGTCAGCTTACCAACCTCGGCAATACCCTTGGCATCCAGGGTTCCCTCCTTGACTACCGCCTCGCTGACAAAACGTCCGTGCACCAGCTTCCCCGCCTCCACCTTGTACGGGGTATTGCCGATGGGAATAAACCTGACGGATTCGAACAGATGAACCAGCCGCAGCGTGCCGCTCAGCGGGCACTGCGTCACCACCGACTGCGCCTTCTTGCTGCCGGACGATGCCGTGATAGTCTTGTCGCCCACCTTGATGGTCTGCTCCATGTCCATGCTGAGCATGTCACCCAGGAAGAAACTCTCGGCATCCTTGCGATAGGCACTCAGGACGTTGCGATAATCGGCGATCACTTCGTTGAAGACGGCCTGGCCGACATTGCTCATGCTTGAACCTCATTGATCAGCGCCGCTTCCAGCGCCGGAAACAGATCGATATCGGGGGATGGATGACGGGAGACAAAGCGGGCGACCTTGCAGCGCAGGTTCGCCTCGGGAAACGCCCAGTAGAGCTGACCGTTGTGATCCGCCAACTGCTGCATCAGGTTGTTGATAAGAGGGGCGGGATCCTGTCTCGCCAAAGTCGCGGCAATGGCAGGGGGCAGCTCCCACCAGGGGAATGCGCGTGGTGCGGCGGCTTCTGACGCAGCCCATTCGAAGCCATCCCCCCCGACCCAGATTCCGTTCACTCCAGGCAGCAGGGCGGTGAAGCCCTCTCCCAGCTGGACCAGAATGCGTTTCAGATACACGCCATCCCAGTAACGGAAGAAGACCGCCTCCCCCTGGTGCCAGATCTGGGTCAGCCCCTGCAGATGGGCATAGAGGGCATCGACAGGCTGCTCGCTCGCCACTATCCAGCCCCAGTCTCTCGCCTCGGCGCCCTGCGCCCACTCGATAAAGGGGCTATCCTTGTCGAGCGCCACCAGATAGGGCATGACGGGATGCCAGTCTTCATAAGGGGTGCCGAGATAGAGCCCGCGTGGCGTTTCGCGGCCATCGAGCTGGTAGTAGTGCTGCAAGGGAGCCGCATCGCAGGCCCCCGCCAGCACGGCATAAAGAGGGGCTGATTGCCTCTGTATCCACGCTTCCAGCGGTGTGCTCTCAAATCTCACAGCCACCCTCCTTGCATTTTTCACACTCTTCACAGAAAGGGGCGGCACTCTTCATGGTGGCCAGTTGGGCAGGAGTGAGCGGTACCTTGGGTTTGGGGGGAACACTGACACCCAGAGGGCCCAATGATGACTTGCCGCCCCATCCCGAGCCGGCCCCCGGGCTGCCGCCCGAATTCATCTTGATGGTGGGCCCCACCAGGGTGACGCCGCCGCCATCGACCTTGATGAAGCAGCCGCCGACCTTGACGGTAATGTCTGAGCCCGCCTCCAGCACCACCTTGGCACCGGCTTTGACGTGCACTTCCTGCCCGGCCTGTGTCAGCCAGCTGTCACCCAGTTTTTGGTGCATGGAGGTGTCAACGCCGAGGGAATAGTCGGCCTTGATGTGATCCCGTTTTTCACCGTTCACAGTGAGGTGATCATTGGCCTTGATGCGAGTCACCCGCTCATTGTCGATATCGGTGTGCTGGTCGTGCTTGATGTGCCAGGCGGCATCATTTTCGATAAGCACGTTCAGGTCTTTCTGACCGTGGATATAAATCTCTTCCTTGCCAGCCTGGTCTTCGAAACGCAGCTCGTTGAAGCCCTCGCCCTGGTGGGTCTCGGTGCGCAGCACGGTGCGGGTCTTGTTGGCTGGCAGCTCGTAGGGCGGCCGATTGGTGGCGTGGTAGGTGCGACCGGTCACGATGGGCTGGTCGGGGTCCCCTTCCAGGAAACTCACGATGACCTCGTGGCCGATGCGCGGGATGGCCATCATGCCGTACTGACCCCCGGCCCAGCCCTGAGAGACCCGCACCCAGCAGGAGCTCTGGTCGTTGGAACTGCCATACCTGTCCCACGGGAATTGCAGCTTGAGCCGGCCGTGTTCGTCGCAGTAAATCTCCTCCCCTTCGGGGCCCACCACCATGGCGATTTGCGGGCCATCCACCATCGGCTTGTGGGGTGCCTCGGGGCTGCCGATGCGCGCCCGCCAGGTGGTGCTGGCTTTCACCACCCCGAATTCGTTGTGATAGATGGTGGGGCCGCTCCCCCCCTCCTCCTCCAGCGCCTGCGGCTGCAAGCCGGTGTGCTGGATGCGCACCACTTGCCAGTCGGTGTTGAGGCTGCCGTTGGGGTGTTCGGTGAG
>NZ_JBFOCP010000006.1:0-2998 GCF_040907855.1 Aeromonas sp. s4
CTACGCTTACACACCCCACCTATCAACGTTGTGGTCTCCAACGGCCCTTTAGGACCCTCAAGGGGTCAGGGATGACTCATCTCAGGGCTCGCTTCCCGCTTAGATGCTTTCAGCGGTTATCGATTCCGAACTTAGCTACCGGGCAGTGCCACTGGCGTGACAACCCGAACACCAGAGGTTCGTTCACTCCGGTCCTCTCGTACTAGGAGCAACTCCCTTCAATCATCCAACGCCCACGGCAGATAGGGACCGAACTGTCTCACGACGTTCTGAACCCAGCTCGCGTACCACTTTAAATGGCGAACAGCCATACCCTTGGGACCGACTTCAGCCCCAGGATGTGATGAGCCGACATCGAGGTGCCAAACACCGCCGTCGATATGAACTCTTGGGCGGTATCAGCCTGTTATCCCCGGAGTACCTTTTATCCGTTGAGCGATGGCCCTTCCATTCAGAACCACCGGATCACTATGACCTACTTTCGTACCTGCTCGACCTGTCCGTCTCGCAGTTAAGCTGGCTTATGCCATTGCACTAACCTCCTGATGTCCGACCAGGATTAGCCAACCTTCGTGCTCCTCCGTTACTCTTTGGGAGGAGACCGCCCCAGTCAAACTACCCACCAGGCACTGTCCGCGAGCCCGATTCAGGGCCCTGCGTTAGAACATCAAACATACAAGGGTGGTATTTCAAGGACGGCTCCAGCGCAACTGGCGTCACGCCTTCAAAGCCTCCCACCTATCCTACACATGTAGGTTCAATGTTCAGTGCCAAGCTGTAGTAAAGGTTCACGGGGTCTTTCCGTCTAGCCGCGGGTACACCGCATCTTCACGGCGAATTCGATTTCACTGAGTCTCGGGTGGAGACAGCATGGCCATGGTTACACCATTCGTGCAGGTCGGAACTTACCCGACAAGGAATTTCGCTACCTTAGGACCGTTATAGTTACGGCCGCCGTTTACCGGGGCTTCGATCAAGAGCTTCGCTTGCGCTAACCCCATCAATTAACCTTCCGGCACCGGGCAGGTGTCACACCCTATACGTCCACTTTCGTGTTTGCAGAGTGCTGTGTTTTTGATAAACAGTCCCAGCCATCTGGTCACTGCGACTCCCGACAGCTCCATCCGCAAGGGACTTCACCATCAAGAGCGAACCTTCTCCCGAAGTTACGGTTCTATTTTGCCTAGTTCCTTCACCCGAGTTCTCTCAAGCGCCTTGGTATTCTCTACCCGACCACCTGTGTCGGTTTGGGGTACGATGACTTGTAATCTGAAGCTTAGAGGCTTTTCCTGGAAGCAGGGCATCAATGGCTTCCGCACCGTAGTGCGTTCGTCTCGTGTCTCAGTGTTGTGTCTCCGGATTTGCCTAGAAACACCACCTACGCACTTTCACCAGGACAACCGTCGCCTGGCCCACCTAGCCTTCTCCGTCCCCCCATCGCAATTACAAGTCGTGCAGGAATATTAACCTGCTTCCCATCGATTACGCCTTTCGGCCTCACCTTAGGGGTCGACTCACCCTGCCCCGATTAACGTTGGACAGGAACCCTTGGTCTTCCGGCGAGGAGGCTTTTCACCCCCTTTATCGTTACTTACGTCAGCATTCGCACTTCTGATATCTCCAGCATGCCTCTCGACACACCTTCGCAGACTTACAGAACGCTCCCCTACCACTCACGCTTAGCGTGAATCCGCGGCTTCGGTGCCTGGTTTGAGCCCCGTTACATCTTCCGCGCAGGCCGACTCGACTAGTGAGCTATTACGCTTTCTTTAAATGATGGCTGCTTCTAAGCCAACATCCTAGCTGTCTGAGCCTTCCCACATCGTTTCCCACTTAACCAGAACTTTGGGACCTTAGCCGGCGGTCTGGGTTGTTTCCCTCTTCACGACGGACGTTAGCACCCGCCGTGTGTCTCCCGGATATTACTTACTGGTATTCGGAGTTTGCATGGGGTTGGTAAGTCGGGATGACCCCCTAGCCCAAACAGTGCTCTACCCCCAGTAGTATTCGTCCGAGGCGCTACCTAAATAGCTTTCGGGGAGAACCAGCTATCTCCGAGTTTGATTGGCCTTTCACCCCCAGCCACAGGTCATCCCCTAACTTTGCAACGTTAGTGGGTTCGGTCCTCCAGTTGATGTTACTCAACCTTCAACCTGCCCATGGCTAGATCACCCGGTTTCGGGTCTACACCTTGCAACTAGACGCCCAGTTAAGACTCGGTTTCCCTACGGCTCCCCTATACGGTTAACCTCGCTACAAAATGTAAGTCGCTGACCCATTATACAAAAGGTACGCAGTCACCCCGAAGGGCTCCCACTGCTTGTACGTACACGGTTTCAGGTTCTATTTCACTCCCCTCACAGGGGTTCTTTTCGCCTTTCCCTCACGGTACTGGTTCACTATCGGTCAGTCAGGAGTATTTAGCCTTGGAGGATGGTCCCCCCATATTCAGACAGGATGTCACGTGTCCCGCCCTACTCGATTTCACATCAAGGTTGTTTTCGTGTACGGGGCTATCACCCTGTATCGCCGGCCTTTCCAGGACCGTTCCACTAACTTCCAAGATGCTTAAGGGCTAATCCCCGTTCGCTCGCCGCTACTGAGGGAATCTCGGTTGATTTCTTTTCCTCGGGGTACTTAGATGTTTCAGTTCTCCCGGTTCGCCTCGCTACGCTATGTATTCACGCAGCGATACCTAGCTTATGCTAAGTGGGTTTCCCCATTCGGAAATCCGTGAGTCGTAATGTCTCTTACCGACTGCTCACGGCTTATCGCAGGTTAGTACGTCCTTCATCGCCTCTGACTGCCAAGGCATCCACCATGTACGCTTAGTCACTTAACCATACAACCCCAAGAAGTGTCGGTGAAACCGGCACGGCTTGTTGCTGTACAACAAGGACCAAATAAAATTTGGTTTTCGCCAAGAAGTTTCCAAAGCACTTGTAACAAATGTTTGAGAACTACTTTTTAAATCAGCTTTCCAGATTGTTAAAGAGCA
>NZ_JBFOCP010000060.1:0-67765 GCF_040907855.1 Aeromonas sp. s4
TGCAGACGGGTGGCCATCTGCAGACCGGCGGCGTCATCGGCGGCGGAGTTGATGCGCAGACCGGTACCCAGGCGCTGCATGGCGGTGCCCAGCATCTTGTTGGTGTTGTTCAGCTGGTTCTGAGTGGTCAGAGAAGCGAAGTTGGTATGAATGGACAAACCCATGATCTATTCCTCGAAGGAGGCTGCTACCGCAGCGGATAACCGTACGAAGGAAAGAAGCGACAGGTGCGAGGCAAGACTTGAGCTGCGGCTGAAAAATACGATGAAAAAGAGGGCGCGGGAGGAGAAACAGGAAAAAGGCACCCACCGGGGAGATGGGTGCCACCAGCATCAACGCAGCAGGGAGGTCACCATGCCGGTCATCTGGTTGGAGTTGGACAGCACGGACATGCCAGCCTGCATCAGCATCTGGTTCTTGGTCATGTTGGTGCTCTCCTGAGCGAAGTCGGCATCCATGATGCGACCGTTCGCCATGTCGGTGTTCTCTTTCATGTTGGAGAGGTTGTTGACGGTGTGCTCCAGACGGTTGATGTTGGCACCGAAGGAGGAACGGGCGCTGCCGATGTCTTTCAGGAAGGTTTCCATCTCGGTGATGGCGGCATTGGCTTTGGTCTGATCACCGATACCGCCACCCTTGACTGCGGTACCATCCAGGCCGGAGCCAGCGGTGGAACCGGTCACTTTCTTCAGGTCGGTGGAGATGTCCACGCTCAGGGTCTCGGCGGCGGAGCCACCGATCTGGAACTTGACCGCCCCCTTCTCGAAGTTGCCAGCGGCTTTCTTCAGCAGGGACTGGCCACCGAAGGTGGTGTTGTCGGTGATGTTGGCCAGCTCTTTCGACAGCTCGCCGAACTCGGCGTTCAGGGCGGTGTAGTCTTCGGTACTGGTAGTGCCGTTGGCACCCTGGGTGGCCAGATCCTTCATGCGCTGAACGATGTTGGTCATCTCGTCCAGGGCGCCTTCGGCGGTCTGCATCATGGAGATGGCATCCTGGGCGTTGCGCATGCCGACCTTCTGGCCGTTGGACTGGGCTTGCAGGCGGGTAGCCATCTGCAGACCGGCCGCGTCGTCGGCGGCGGAGTTGATGCGAAGACCGGTGCCCAGGCGCTGCATGGCGGTGCCCAGCATCTTGTTGGTGTTGTTCAGCTGGTTCTGGGTGGTCAGAGAGGCGAAGTTGGTATGAATGGACAAGCCCATGATGTATTCCTCGAGTTAAACGCTGCACAGCAGCCCGTTAGGTTGACATCAGATAGAGGCGACCCCTTTCGTGCAGAAATGTAATCTCCCCAACGCATATTATTCTTCTGACCCCCTCCCAGGCATTCCGGTATCTCGGGTTTGCGCCTTCTCCCCTATCCGGCATGCTTATTGCTTTTAAAACGTCCTCTCTCACTACCGGATGGCGACATGGCTGCTTCGCTCTACACACCGCATTTCGTTCAACATTTTCAGTGCATCGGCGATCGCTGCGAGGACAACTGCTGCCACAGCTGGACCATCAGCATCGACAAGCAGACCTTCCGCAGCTATGAGCGCCACCCCGACCCCACGGTCAAATCCCTGAGCAAGCTGCACATCATCAAGGTGAAGCAGAGCAACGAGCGCTGGGGGGAGATAAAGCTCGACGAACAGGGCGCCTGCCCCTTCCTCGATGAAAACCGCCTGTGCCAGATCCACAGCAAGGCGGGTCCGGATGCCCTGAGTCACACCTGCAAGACTTACCCCAGAGCCCAGACCCGCATCGGCAACCAGCTCAAGAGGTCCCTGATGCTCTCCTGCCCCCAGGTGTGCCGCCAGTTGCTGCTTGACCCCCTGGCGATGCAGACCGAGGTCACCGAGCTCACCCAGTCCCTGCCCTTCGCTCCGCCCCCCTCCAACGCCATGGCGACGTTGCACAGCCTGAGCATTCACGTGCTGGCCGCCACGGATATCCCCGTGGCGATTCGGCTATGGCTGGTCGGCATGCTGATCCACCGGGATCCTGCGCAACTCTCCCACGAGGCCTTCCTCGATCAGGTGGCGGTACTGGCCGAACGCGGGGAGCTCAACACCATGTTCGAGCAGTTGCCCGCCCTGCCCAGACTGCAGTGGTGGGGCCTCAGAACCATGACCCACCAGTTGCTCGCCTACTCCCAGGGGAGACGGGGGCGGCAGACCATGCAGGTCTGCCTCGACAAGATCAACGAGGTACTGGAGGGAACCTACGACGAGGACAAGCTTGCACACCTGCAGCAAGTCTGGCACGACAGGGTCGCCCCCTTCCTGGCCAGTCATCCCCAGATCCTGGACAACTACCTGCTCTACTACGTCTATCACCACAACTTCCCGCTGCAGCAAGGCGACAAGTGCCAGGCCTATCAACTGCTGGTGGTCGACTACTTCCTGCTGCGCAACTACCTCTGCCTGCTGGCCATGGACAAGGAGCTGGACGAGCAGGACGTGGTCAACCTCTTCTACAGCTACCACACCATACGCCAGCACAATGCGAGCTTTATCAAGACCATAGAACAGGGGCTCAACGACTCCGGCTTCGCGTCGGACATCTCCCTGTACGCCCTGCTCAAGCCCTGAAAACAGAAAACCGCCAGCGAGCTGCATGGCGGTTTTCTGTCGTGAACGGGACCTGGCCCCCTAGGTGAGCAGCGCCACCACGTTCTGGCGCGAGACGTTGGCCTGGGCAAGCAGGCCGGACATGGTCCCCATGAAGCCCCCTTCCTTGAGCTGGAGGCTGAGCTTGCCCTGCAACTGGACCAGCTCCTCCTGCTGCAGGTTCTGGCTGCGTGACTTCACCCGATCGAGCTGCTTCACCATCCGCTGGCGAAACTGCTTGAGCTCGCGCACCGACTGCTCTATCTCTCCGAGCAGTCGCTTCAGCCGTTGCTGCTCCTGTTTGATCTCCCCCTTGTCGAGCCCCTCGCCGAGCTGGGTCAACTGCCCCGCCTTTGGCTTGAACTGCACGGGTACCGGGTTCCCGGCGGGAATGCGGATGCCCTCACCGCTCAGCAGCACGGGTTCATCCAGCTTGCGCCTGTGCTGATCCGGCACGCTCAGCTCCAGCTTGCCCAGCTCGTTCAGGCGCGCCTGGATATGCTCCTTGCGCAGCGCGCGATCCAGACGGGCAGCCGCCTCCGCTTCACTGGCATCAGCGGGCAGCAGCACCTCGACGGCGCTGCTGGTCTGAGGGAAGGAGAAGACAAGACGCTCGGCACTCGCCCTTGGGCTCAGCAGATCGAGCCGCTCCGCGCTGTAGTGCACCCTGCTGTCCGTGGCCGACGCCAGCAGGCGTGGCCTGAGCTCGCTCGTCAGTGGCGCCTGCGGCTGGGTCAGCTTCTCTTCCAGTACCTTGAGACGGGAGACCAGATCCCCGCTCGCCGCCTTCTGCTGGCCGAGCTGCTGCTCCAGGCGCTTCAGCTCGCCCCACACCTGGCTCAGGGCCTGCTCGCCCCCCTGGGCATGGGCGATGCGCTGCTGCGCCGTGCCGATCAGGGCCCAGCGATCCAGCCGGATGACATTGGGCTGGCGTTCATTGCGAGGAGTCTGGGGAGAAGTAGCCTGGGCAGTCGAACGACCTTGCAACCTGGGTTGGGCCGGCGTTTCGACCACGCTCCCCGGACGGGTTTGTTGAATCTGCATCCTGGCTCCTTAGACAGATTTAGGGCATGTAGTTGAACAGGCTCAGGCCATTTACCTTGGCGAAGGCCTGCTGTTGCACCTGCAGAGCCATCAGCACATGCGCCTGCTGGGTCACGGCCCCCGCGTAGTCGAGGGACTCTATCTGATTGCTCACTTCCTTGCTATAGGTGCTCTTCTCGGCATGACCCTCGTCCACCTGATCCAGCAGATTGATGCGTGCCCCTATGGTGCTCACCATCTGGCTGATGTCATCCTGCAGGGTCTTGCTGCGATCCAGCATGGCTCTGGCCTGATCCGCCGCATCCGGTGCGCCGGCATCGAAGGCCGCCACCATGTCGTCCAGCTGCTTGAAGAAATCCCCGTTCTGGATGAACAGGCTGTCTGCGGTCTGGTTGAGGGACACCGTCACCCCCCGGGCAATCTCCACCTCCCGCACCAGGGCATCCCCCTGATAGAGATAGCCTCCACCCGGACCCTGGACGATGGGGGTCTTGTCCACCTGGCTGCCGCTGAACAGGCTTGAACCGTTCTCGTTGCGGGCATTGGCGAG
Source organism: Aeromonas sp. s4 (assembly GCF_040907855.1). Lineage (NCBI taxonomy): Bacteria > Pseudomonadati > Pseudomonadota > Gammaproteobacteria > Aeromonadales > Aeromonadaceae > Aeromonas > Aeromonas sp. s4. The sequence continues at coordinate 4,186 of NZ_JBFOCP010000060.1, forward strand.
ATCCAGCAGTCCCTCCTTGATGATGGCCGCCTCGCTGGACACCGCCCGGCGATCGTCCTCGGAGAGGGAACCGTTGGCCGCCGTCTGGGTCAGCTCCCGCAACCGGCTCAGCATGTTGGTCATGGTCTCGAACTGCAGCTCCCCCTGGGATAGCTGGCTCTTGGCATTGGCGATGTTCTTCTGGTACTGGGCCATCGCCACCTGCTCTTTCTTCAGACCGAGCAGTTGCACGCTGCCCACGGGATCGTCCGAAGGCTGCAGGATCCGCTTGTTGGAGGAGATCTGGCGATCCAGCCGGGCGTAGTCGCCAAAGCCCCGCTGCAGGTTGTCGAGCATGCTGAGCTGGATCTGGTTGGTGCTGATGCGCATGCGGACTCCGTCAGAACATGTTGAGAATGGAATTGAAGAGTTGATCCGAGGTGCTGATCACCTTGGCATTGGCCTGATACGCCTTGGTGTAGGCCATCACCTTGACCCCTTCCTCATCGAGGTTGACGCCGCTCACGCTGCTGAGCTTGGTGGCGAGCTGTTTCTCCATGTTGGCATCGGCCTCCATGGTCGCCTTGGCCTGACCGCTCTGCACCGCCATCTTGCCAAGCAGGGCGCTGTAGGCATCGTACTGATCATCCTTGATGGTCAGCAGCTCCTGCAGGTTGCGGTTGTCGCCGTTGCCGCCCCCCGCCTTGGCGAAGGCGAGGTGATCCCCGGTAAAGCCGTCGGCCACCTTGAGGGTGCCGGAGGGATTGAGGGGGTCGTAGCTGAACAGGGGTTTGCCGGGATCGCCGTTCAGATCGACGCCACCCGCCTGCTTGGTGTTGAAGTCATCCGCCAGCTTCTTCGCGATCTGGTTCAGCTCGTCGCGCAGGGGGCGCAGCACTGTGGTGCGATATTCCAGCACGCCCGCCAGGGTGCCGCCCTGAAGTCTGGGGACCTCGAAGGATTGCGGCCCGAAGCTCAGGCTCAGGGTGTCACCGGCCAGAGAGAGGGTGCTGCTGCTGCCGGCCAGCACCAGGGGCTGGCCCTGGGGCAGGCTCAGGGAGAAGGAGCCGTCGCTCTGACGGTTGACCCGCACCTCCATGAAGGTCGACAGCTCGCGCACTATCTGCTCGCGGCTGTCTTCCAGCGCCGAGGTGTTGACCCCCTTGGAAGCCTGCTCGCCGATCTGGGTGTTGAGCTCCGCCACCTGCTTGAGATAGCTGTTCACCTGGGTAATGGTGCTGCCCAGCTGATCGTCGATCTGCTTCTCCTGGGTCAGCAGGCTCTCGTTCAACTGGCCGAAGCGGTTGGCCAGGGCACCGGCCGAGCTGACGATCTGGCTGCGCTGCGCCGGTGTTTCCGGGCTGTCGAGAGCGGCGCTCAGGGACGCAAAGAAACTGTCCAGCCCCTTGGTGATGTTCATCGACTCGCTGCCGAGCAACTGCTCCGTCGTATTGATGTACTGGTGAAAAGCATAGGAGGAGCCGGTCGCGGAGCGGCTGCGCCAGTGCTGGGAGACCAGATAGTCATCGGTGATCCTGCGAACCCCGGTCACCTCGACCCCCATGCCGTTGTCCATCCGGCCAAAGCCCGACAGACTGCCCATCATGGCCTCCTGGCGGCTGTACCCGATGGTATTGACGTTGGCGATATTCTGGGCAGAGATGTTCAATGCGATCTGCGATGCATTGAGTCCGCTAAAACCGATACTGAGCAGCGACATCAGTCAACTTTCCTCATTTTTGCCGAATTCAGAGGCTGACTGAAGGCAGCCAGGGTCTGGGAGTCTGAAGCGACCACCGGCTCGGCATTCTTTAATGTGGGGGCCAGTTGATTGACCATCTGCTCCTTGAGCCCCATGCCGCCGCGCTTGACCAGGCTCATCGCGAGCTGGCTGTCGTACATGTCGCGGTAGAGGGACTCCCCCTTGATAAGCCTGTCCTCTTCATCCTGCATGGCGTCGGACGCCGAACGCATGTGCTTGAGCACCGTCTGCAGGAAGCTCACCTCGAACTGGCCGGCCGCCGCCTCCAGGGCCGCGCGCTGATCCGGGTTGCTCTTTATCTGCTGCAGTTCATTGAGATCCTGATAGAAACCAGGCTCCGAGGTAATTCTGGTCATAGAGATCCTTAGATGACCACCAGCTCGCCTTCGAGGGCTCCCGCCTCGTCGAGGGCTTGCAGGATGGCCATGACATCATCCGGGGTCGCCCCCAGGGAATTCACCGCCTTGACGATCACCTCCAGGGAGGTGCCATCCGGCCAGACAAACATGTTGTTGCGCTCCCGGTCAACCTGGATCTGGGAGTTGGGCGTCGTGGTGGTCCGCCCGTTGGAGAAGGCATTGGGCTGGCTCACCGTCTGGCTCTCACCTATGGTCACCGTCAGGCTGCCATGGCTGACCGCCGCCTTGTGCACCTTGACCCCCTGCCCCATGACCACGGTGCCGGTACGGCTGTTGAAAACGACTCGTGGCCGCTCCTTGCCCATGTCCACCTGGATGTCCTGCAACAGGGCCATGAAGGAGATGCGCTGGCTCTCATCGCGGGGGGCCGCAATCTGGATGCGACCGGCGCTGACCGCCTTGGCCACGGGACCGAGCTGGCGGTTGATCTCCCGCTCCACGTTGCGGGCCGTCTTGAAGTTGGGCTGGTGCAGGTTGAGCGTCACTTCCGGCTTGTCCGAGAAGTTGCTGGCCACCTCCCGCTCGATGATGGCGCCGTTCGGGATGATGCCGGCCGTCGGCACGTTGATGGTCACGGAGGAGCCGGATTGCCCCTCCGCCTTGACCCCTGCCACCACCAGGTTGCCCTGGGCGACCGCATAGACTTCACCGTCGATGCCGCGCAGGGGAGTGAGCAGCAGCGAGCCGCCTCTCAGGCTCTTGGCATCGCCGATGGAGGTCACGGTCACGTCCATCTGCTGACCTTTGCCGGCGAGGGCGGGCAGCGTCGCCTGCACGGAGACGGCAGCCACGTTCTTGAGCTTGGGGTCGATGTCATCAGGCAGCTGTACCCCGAACTGCTTGAGCATGTTGGTCATGGACTGGCCGGTGAATTTGACCTGGCTGCGATCCCCGGTGCCGGAGAGGCCGACCACCAGGCCATAGCCCACCAGCTGGTTGGCTCTCATCCCCTGCACGTCGGCAATGTCCAGCAGGGCCCGTTTGGCGGGGGCAGCGGCGCCGGCCACGCCCGACAGCGCCAGGCAGAGCAGGGCGATATACCATCTGTTCATCGAAATCCTCACAAGGGGGAGAAGGCGGAACTGAAGAAGCGCGACAGCCAGCCCATCTGGTTGCTGTCGGCCAGGGCGCCGCGACCGGCATAGGTGATGCGGGCATCGGCGATGCGCTGGGACGAGATGCGGTTGCTCTGGTCGATGTCCTCGACCCGCACCATGCCTCCCAGACGGATGTACTCATCCCCCTGATTGAGGCGGATCCACTTCTCCCCCCGGATCCCCAGCACCCCGTTGGGCATCACTTCGGCCACGGTGACCGTGATGGCCCCCGCCAGGGTATTCTGCTGGCTGGAGGTCGCCCCGCCGTCGAAGTCGCGATCCGCCTTGATAGAGGCGCTCCAGTCCGGTCGGGAAACACCACCGATGGAAGGCACAGGCACGCTCAGATTGCTGTTCTTGTTCATGCTGGTGTTGGCCTTCTTGCTGGACTGGGTGCGCTCCTCCAGCATGACGGTCAGGATGTCGCCGACCCGGTAGGCACGGCGATCCTGGAACAGGGTCATCATGTAGTCGTTACGGTAGAGGCTGCCATCCTCCCCCACCCCGGCTTTCGTCAGCTCCGAGCGGGAAGGAGCCCACTTCTCGTCACCGGGCTCGGGGGCCTGCAACTCATAGGTGGAGCAGCCCCCCAGCAGCAGGGCGAGCACGACGCAATACCACACCGGCTTCATCATCACAGCGCCTGGGTCACGAACTTGAGCATCTGATCGGCGGAGGAGACCACCTTGGCATTCATCTCGTAGGCGCGCTGGGTGGTGATCATGTCCACCATCTCTTCCACCACGTTCACGTTGGAACTCTCCAGGGTGAACTGCTTGATGGCCCCCATGGCCTCTTCACCCGGGACCCCTTCGATGGCTTCACCGGAGGCACCGGTCGCCCGGTAGAGGTTGCCCCCCAGGGCTTCCAGACCGGCCGGGTTGGAGAAGTTGGTCAGGGTGATGCGCCCAAGCTCCACGTTCTCCTGCTGTCCCGGCAGGGTGGCGCTCACGGTGCCGTCGGTGCCGATGGCGATCTTGGTGGCGTTGTCCGGGATCTGGATCTGCGGCTGCATGGGCAGGCCGTCGGCATTGACCAGCAGCCCTTCCGCATTGCGGTGCCATTGACCGTTGCGGGTATAGGCCGTCTCGCCATCCGGGCGCTCGACGCTGAAGAAGCCGGCCCCCACCACCGCCATGTCCAGCTCCTGGTTGGTGTTCTGGAACTGCCCTGGCGTGAATACCTTCTGGGTGCCGACCACCCGCACACCGTTACCCATCTGGATGCCGATGGGGGACAGGTTCTGCTGATCCTGCTGGGCACCGGGCTGGCGCTGAACCTGATAGAACAGATCCTCGAACGCCACCCGATCACGCTTGAAACCGACCGTGTTGACGTTGGCCAGGTTGTTGGAAATGCTGGCCATCTTGGCATCCTGTGCCGACAGACCCGTCTTGCTCACCCAAAGCGCTGCATGCATCTTCGTTTCTCCACCTGATTCGTTCGAACGGGGTGCATCCCGTCAGTATTCATTCCCGGCCGCCATGGCCGACCGTCAGCCCTGGCCAGAGATCAGCCTGGCACCCTGCCTGGCCTGCTCGTCCGCCGTTTTCATCAACTTGACCTGCAACTCGAAATTGCGGGTCAGGGACATGCTGCCGATCAGCTCGTCCACCGCGTTCACATTGGCCCCCTCGAGGAAACCGGACGCCAGCACCACCTGCTCGCTGATCTCCGCATCCCCGCCCTGGCGCTGGCGGAACAGGCCGTCAGCCCCCTTGACCAGCTCGGCCGGATCCGGGTTCACCAGCTTGAGCCGGCCCACGTCCAGACGGGCGCCGCCCCCCGGCGGGGTGATGCTGAGGGAGCCATCCTTGCCAAAGCTCAGATCCCGATAGGCGGGCAGCACCATCTCGCCGCCATCCCCGAGCACGGGACGGCCGTTGAGGGTCAGCAACCCCTCCCCGTCCACCTCCAGGTTGCCGGCACGGGTGTAGGCCTCCTTGCCGTCTGCGGTCTGCACGGTGAGAAAACCGTCGCCACGGATCGCCACGTCCAGCTTGCGGCCGGTCTGCATCAGGGCACCCGCCCGAAAGTCGGTTCCCGCCTGCTCTTCCCTGGCCATGACCCGGCTCTGGTAGCCATCGCCGGTCAGGGCATAGGCGGACGCCCGCTCGAAGTCGGCACGAAAACCGGCGGTATTCACGTTGGCCAGGTTGTTGGCCCGGATCTGCTGGGCCATGAGGGTGTGTTGCGCCCCCGACATGGCGGTATAGATAAGCTTTTCCACGGATCACGCCTTAGAAGGAGTTGAACAGGACCTGGGTCATCTTGTCCGCCGAGCTGATGGTCTTGGCGTTGGCCTGGTAGTTGCGCTGGGAGGTCATCAGGCTGACCAGTTCCCCGGTCAAGTCGACGTTGGATGCCTCGTAGGCTCCCGCCGTCAGGCCGCCCAGGGTCCCGCTGCCCGGTGCCCCCAGCACGGGCTGGCCCGAGCTGAACGACTGCTGCCAGGTGGTGTTGTTGGCTTGCAGCAGGCCCTGGGGATTGGCGAAGTTCGCCATCACCACCTGACCCTGGAGCAGGCTCTGGCCGTTGGTGAAGGTGGCGTAGACGCCACCGTCCGCATCCACCCTGACCCCGGTCAGATCCCCGGCGGTATAGCCGTTGGACTGGTTGCGCGTGGCGTTGAAATCGGAGGCGTACTGGCTGACCCGGGCCAGATCGGCGGTGAGGGTGATGGGCTCGGCACCGGCGGGGGCCAGGTTCAGCACGGGGGCCGTGGTCGGCGACTTCAGGGTGCCGTTGGTGTTGAACTCCATGGTCACCGGCGCACCGGTCTGGGTCCCGTTGAAGGCATAGTTGACCTGCCAGGTGTTCTCGCCGGTCTTCACGAAATACTGGGTGACGGTGTGCTCGACCCCGAGAGAGTCATACACCTTGCTGGACTGGGAGTAGCTGAAGCTGTCCGCCTTGGCGGGATCGAAGGGGTGCAGCCCCTGGTCGATGACACTGGCGTCCGCCTTGAGGTTCGCCACGAACTCCAGGGTGTCGGACGGCTTGGCCGCCAGGCTGCCCGCCTTGACCTGAATGTCACCCACCACGCCGGATTGCAGCTCACCCGCATCATTGGTCACATAACCCTGCAGACGGTTGCCGCTGGCGGTGATCAGGTAGTTGCTGGCATCACGCTGGAACAGGCCGGCCCGGGTATAGGAGGTCTGACCGTTGTCATCCTTGAGCACGAAGAAGCCGTTGCCGGAGATGGCCAGATCCAGGCCCCGCCCGGTACGGGTCACATCCCCGTTGCGATCGAAGTTCTGGGAGACGTTGCTCATCTCCACGCCGCCGGCCTGGCCGCCACCGTAGATGGCGGCAAACTCGGCACGGCTGGACTTGAAACCGGCGGTGCTGGCGTTGGCCACGTTGTTGCTGATGACGCTCAATTCCTGGTTGACGGCGCGCAGGCCACTCAGTCCGATATTAAAAGACATGTTTCGCTCCTATCTGGTTACGCCGACTTGCCAAACTGGACGGCGCTGAACAGGGGAACCTCCCCCACGCCTGCCACTTGCAGCATGATCTCGCCCGTGCCCGGCAAGCTGACGCGCTCCACCTGGCTGGCTACATAATTGCGGGTGGTGGTGGCGACTCCCCCCAGGGAAGCCTTCACCTCGAAGCTGTATTCGCCAGCGGGCAGTACTGGCAATTCGTAATCCAGCGCCCCCGCCTTGCTCTCGCCCCAGTTCTTGGTGGCGACCAGGGTGCCGTGCTTGTCATAGACCTTGAGCTCGACCGTGTCGGCCGCGCCGCCCAGCTCCACCTGACCGCGGATCGCCTTCTCCTGCTCCTGGCCAAGGGTCTGGCTCGGCACCATCACTTCCTTGTCGATGAGATCCGTGCTCTGGAGCACCTGCTGGGTGTCCATCATGTTGATGGACTTCTGCTGCAGCACTTTCAGGCTCTCGACCCCTTCCACCATGCTGAACTGGGCCAGTTGGGTAACGTACTGGGCACCATCAAGGGGGTTGGTGGGATCCTGGTTCTGGATCTGGGCCACCATCATCTGGAGGAATTCGTTGCGAAGCTGGACCCCCTGCCCCTCGGCAGTACCGTTGGCGGCTATCTCAGGGGTGGCGGCGCGCTGGCTGGCGCTGCGGGCGGTATCCAGGCTGCTGACTTGAGGCAGGCTCATTTACACCCCCTGACCAAGACGCAGCAGCCCTTGCTGCATGCTGTTGATGCGGTTGATCACCTCGACCGAGGTCTCGAATCCCCGGGAGGCGCTCATCATGTCCGCCATCTCTTCCACCGCGTTGACGTTGGAGTAGTAAACGAAGCCATCCCCGTCGGCCAGGGGATTGGTCGGCTCCAGACGTTTCTCCACCTGGCGGTCAGACTGGACGATACCGGCGATCTGCACCTGGGCGGCCCCCAGCCCCTCGGCCTCCTGCACCCGCTGATAGAGGGTGGAGAAGACGGGCTTGATGGCGCGGAAGGCGGCCTCTTCGCTGCCGGCGGCGCTGTCGACGTTGGCGAGGTTGGAAGCCACGGTGTCAAGGCGGACGGTCTGCGCCCGCATGGCGCTGCCGGCGATGTCATAGATGCGATTGAACGACATGATTAACGGCCCTCGATCGCCTTGGCGATCCCGGTGATTTTCATATTCAGGAAGGTGAGACTGGTCTGGAAGTCGGTGGCATTGCTGGCAAACTTGCTCTGCTCCACGCTGAGCTCTGCGGTGTTGCCATCCATGGAGACCTGATAGGGTATGCGGTAGAGGGGATGTTGCATGTCATTGCCCATGGTGCCCTCGCTGATGGTGCTGCCCGGCTCTCCTGCCTCCACCTGCCGGGCGACCCGGCCGAGGATGGCCTTGTAATCCACATCCCGTGCCAGATAGCCCGGGGTATCCACATTGGCCAAGTTCCCTGCCAGAATACGAGCCCTGTCTGCCCGCACATCGAGGGCATAGGGGTGTACGCCAAGCGCACTGTCAAATGAGATACTCATGCTTCATCCTTCTTGTGAACCAGTCAGACCGGTGCATCCTTTATCAAGACTCATGCCAATCATGAAAAACCGTTGTTTCCGCTGGTCAGGCCATCACCCCTGGCTGACAAGAGTGACAAAAGGGGAAGCATTGTTTCCCATAGGGAAGCGAGCAGGTCTCCTTGCCCTGCTGCTCCTGGCACTCCCCTCGTGGGCGGCCACTTCGTCGCTGTCGCAGCAGTTGACCGACGGTCTGAGGGCGGATGCCGAAACGGCACTGGGGGAGTATCAGCGTCAGCAAGGCTGGCCAGAGACCCGGGCCGACTATCAGGTCTGGCTCTCCCCCGCCGTGGCCCACCTGCCGGCATGTCGTCAGGCGGTTCGCTTCCAGGCTGGCGGGCAGTATCGCCAGCCCTGGGGGCGGCGCCCCTATCTGGTGGAATGTACCGAGCCCGCCTGGCAGTTGCGGGCCCGGGTGGAGGTCACCCTGATGTTGCCGGTCTGGGTGGCGGCACGGGACATCCCCAAGGGACATGTCATCGCCCCGGAGGATCTGCTGGAGAAATCCCTCGATGCCAGCCGGTTGCAGCGGGGCTTCACCCACAGCTCGCAGCCCCTGGCAGGCAGCAAGAGCCTTCGCCATCTGAGGATGGGGCAACTGGTCGGTGAACTCGATCTGCAACAGGCCTGGGCCGTCCGGGCAGGGGAAGGGGTGCTGATCCGGGCCGGGCAACCGGGCTTTTCCGCCACGACCCGTGGAACGGCCTTGTCAAACGGCGCCATCGGTGAAGGGGTGAGGGTCAGGAATATCGGTTCCGGCAAAGAGATCCAGGCCTGGGTGGTTGACAAGGGGGAAGTCGAAACCCGCTTTTAGCGCAGAAATGGCGAGTTTGATTCAAGTTCGGCCACCTCAGGGTCGCCTGTCACAAGAGAGACCACCAGGAATTCACGTTATGAAAATCACACGCACCGACCCTGTCTACGTTCAACCCCAGTCTCAGCGCAAGGCGGGAGCCACACCGGCACCCCAGCCCCAGGCCAGCCAGGGGGAAGCCAGGATCAGCGCCACCGCCCAGACCATCAATCAGGCGAGGGTCGAGCTGGCCTCCACCTCTGATGTGGACATGGAGAAGGTCAACCAGATCCGCCAGGCCATCAGCGAGGGTCGGCTCGAACTGGACATGGATGCCCTGAGCCAGGCCATTCTGGACATGCATCGCCGATGAGTCTGCCTCCCAAACAACGGATCCAGCAGTTGATCATCGGCATCCGGCAGGATTGTGGCCGCTACGCCGACCTGCTGCAGTTGCTGCTCACTCAGTACCGTCTGCTGGCAAGTCACGACGTGGCAGGGCTGACGGAACACAACCGGCAACAGACCCGGCTCATGGGCGAGATCCAGCACCAGGTCAGGCTGCGCTGCGAACATCTCCAGGCACTGGGGCTCAAGCCTGACGAACGGGGCATGGCCATCCTCATCGGCAAGCTCCCCTCCCCGCTGCGCCAGCAAGTGGACGAGCAGTGGCAGCGGCTGGAGCAGCTGCTGCTACAGTGCCGTCGCCAGAACGAGCAGAACGGCCGCCTGCTGGCAGGCCAGATAGAGACCATCCACACCCTGCTGGGCCAGGAATCATCCTATGGCAGGCAGGAGCACTTCCCCGACTGACCCTTTACGTTCCCTGCCGGGCACGATGACCCAGTGCGGCGAGTTCGTCGAGCTGCCGCTGCTCACCTGACTCCTGACGCTGACGGGCCGCCAGGGCCCGCTTGTCCAGCAACAGCTCCAGCCCCTTGACCCGACCGAACTGCCTGACGAGCTGCCCCTCGTGATGAGCCAGATCCTGGCTGGCGAGCGCACACTGCTGCAACTGGTGGGTCAGCAGGTGGCGAAGCTGCCCCTGCATCTGCTGCTTGTTCTGCCACAGCAGGGGATGAAAGCTCGACGAGCCCGGATGCATCGTCTCGATGACCTCCTGCAGCCTGAGGGCTCGGTGCTCCTCCTTCATCGCCACCTCGCGCAGACGCTGCCGCTCTTTGCCCATGGCCTCCAGGGCATCCTGCTGCAGACCGAGATAGGATTTCAGCATGCCGCCTCCTTACGCCCTGCCGAGCACATGCTTGAGACCGCCCAGCACCTGGGTGATGGGCGTCTCTTCCTGAATGCCCTGCTGCAGGAAGCTGGCGATGGCAGGATAGCGCTGGACCGCCTCGTCCATCTGGGGATCCGCCCCGGGCTGATAACCCCCCAGGGGCAGCAGCTCACGCACCTGCTGGTAACGGCCCCAGAGCTGGCGCAGATTCACCGCCAGTCCCTGCCATTCGGGAGAGACCACCTGAGGCATCACCCGGCTCACCGAGGCACCGATGTCGATGGCGGGATAGTGCCCCTCCTCCGCCAGACGGCGGGTCAGCACGATGTGACCATCGAGAATGGCCCTGGCGGAATCCACCACGGGATCCTGCTGGTCATCTCCTTCCGCCAGCACGGTATAGAAGGCGCTCAGGCTGCCCTCGGGGTGCGTGCCGTTGCCCGCCCGCTCCACCAGCTGGGTGAGCAGGCTGAACACCGAGGGCGGATAGCCGCGGGTCGCAGGAGGTTCGCCGATGGCCAGCGCGATTTCCCGCTGGGCCTGGGCGTAGCGGGTCAGGGAGTCCATCAGCAGCAACACATCCTGACCCTGTTCGCGGAAATATTCGGCGATGCGGTGGCACAGCTGGGCGGCGCGCAGCCGCATCAGGGGGGATTGATCCGCCGGTGCCGCGATCACCACGGCGCGGGCAAGCCCCTCGCTGCCCAGGCTGTGTTCGATGAACTCCCTCACCTCCCGGCCACGCTCGCCGATGAGCCCCACCACCACGATGCGGGCGCTGGTATTGCGGGTCATCATGCCGAGCAGCATGCTCTTGCCCACACCGGAACCGGCAAACAGTCCCAGACGCTGACCCTTGCCCACCGTCAGCAGGCCATTGATGGCCCGGATGCCCACGTCGAGCGGCTCGCGCACCGGGGTGCGCAACAGGGGATTGGGAGGGGAGGAAAACAGGGGAACCCGTTCCCCTTCCTCTTTCAGGGGACGGCCGTCCAGCGGTTGCAGCAGGCCATCCACGACCCGGCCAAGCAGATGCTCGCCGACCCGGATGGTCTCCTCTCCGTCGACGGGCAGCACCCGGGCGCCGGCATAGAGACCGCTCATGGGCTGGAGCGGCATCAGGTAGGAAATGTCCCGGTTGAAGCCGACCACTTCCGCCAGCAGGGCGGCGCCGGTGGCGGTCTCCACCTCGCAGCGCTGCCCCATGATGAGCTGGCACCCCACGACTTCCAGAGTCAGGCCGGTCACGCGCACCAGCCTGCCATAACGACGATAGCCGGGCACCTCCTCCAGGCTATCGAGGGCACAGGTCAGCGCCTGTTGCAGCGCATCATGCATCCGAAGAGAGTTCCAGGGTCTGGTTGAGTTGTTCGATGCAGCGGCCGAGGCGCTCCCCCGTGTTGATCTCGACCACCGCGGCCCGTGTCTCGATGCGGGCGTCCCCCACGGCCAGTGCCGGGTCCACCTGCAACGGCCACTTCTCGCAGCGGGTCACCCCCTGCTCGGCCAGGCGCTGCCGGTCTCCTTCGTTGAGGTAGATCACCAGCTCTTCCGACTCGCTCGGCAGGCTGGCCATGGCCTGCTCCACCTGCTGGAGCACCTGCTGGGGATTGAGGGTGAACTCGGCCTGGATCACGCGCTTGGCCACCTGGGCCACCAGCTGGGCGACCAGGGCCTTCTGTTCCAGCATCCGGGCCCGGGTCAGGGATTCCCACTGCTGCTGCAGCGTTGCAAAGGGCACCATGGCCTCATCGAAGGCGGCACGTCCCTCGGCCAGCCCCTGGGCCAGACCGCGCACCTGTCCCTGTTGCAGCCCCTTGGCTTCCCCCTCGAACAGGCCACTGGCCAGCCCCTGCTGGTAGCCGGCCTGATACCCTTCCGCCTGCCCCTGCTCCAGCCCCTGCTGGTAGCCGTATTCGAACTCTTCCTGCTGGCTTCTGGCCTCTTCCCCGCTCTGGCCCAGCGCCGGGAAGCGGTAGAGACGGGTGGCACCTGCCGCCAGTTTTCGCACATGCTGACTCATGCCTGTCTCCTGTTAACTGACGGTGGGCTCTTCGAACAGCTGGAACTCGATCTCGCCCTGCTCCACCAGCTCGCGCACCAGCTTCATGGCCTCTTCCCGGGCCTGCTCCACCTTGCGCAGGGAGACGCTACCCTGATCCTGGATCTGGGCCTCCAGTGCCTGTGCCATCCGTTTGGGCATGGCGCCAAGCACCACCTTGCGGAAACCGGCATCGGTGTTCTTCAGGGCCAGGGCCAGCAGATCCGCCGGCAGCTCCTGCACCAGACGTTGCAGGGTATCGTCGCTCTGGCGACGCAGGGCCATGAAGTCGAACATGTTCTTCTCGATTTCGAGGGCCAGCTCACCATCGTGCTCCCGCAGCAGGGTGAGCATCTGCTCCTTGTTCCCCTGATAGCGATTGAGGATATCGGCCACCTGGCGCACCCCGTTGACCTTGGCGCCGGACTGATCGGCCACATAGGCGAGGCAGCGATCCAGGGTGAGCCTCAGCTCCCCCAGCACGTGCTCGCTGACCGAGCTGAGGCTCGCGACCCGCACCAGCAGATCGTCGTGCACCGACCCCGGCAGGGCATCGAGCACGGCAGAGGCGGTCTGGGGTGGCAGAAAGGCGAGCAAGACCGCCTGCATCTGGGGATGCTCATTGCGGAAGAAGCGGGCCAGCACATCCGCCGGCACCCATTGCAGGCGCTGGATGTCCTGGCTCATCGCATCGCCATAGAGGCTGTCGAGCAGGCTGCGGGAAAGCCGCTGGCCCAGCGCCAGATCCAGGGTCTGTTCCAGATATTCCCGGGAGGCGCTGCCGATGCCGCTCTGCTCGCGATACTGGTTGAAGAACTGCTGCAGCGTCCACTTGGCTTCTATCGAACTCACGCCGGAGAGGCTGGCCATCTTGGAGATGAGGCGCTGCACTTCGTCGCGGGACAACTTCTGCATCACCTTGGCCGCCGCCTCGGTGCCCATGCTCAGCAGCAGGATCGCGGCTTTTTCCAGATTGTCGATGTCGATGTCGACCGCGTTCTGATTCAGATTAACGTTGCTCATTGCCACTCACCCATTGTCTGACCACTTCCGCCACCCGGGCCGTGTCCTTGTCTACCAGCAGTTGCAGGTGCTTGAGCTGGACTTCCAGCTCGGAACCCGGTTCGGGCAGCGCCTCCAGATCCAGGGAGGAGAACTGGGGCTCGAGCCGGAACTCGGACTGAGACTGGGACAGGCTCTTGCCCGTCGCAGACTCTTCCAGTTCCCCATCCCCTTCCCGGCGCATGGAGAGGCCCATGGTCGGCTCCTGCTCCTCGTCCGGCTCCTGTGCGACATCAGTGTCGGGATATTGCTGGGTACGCACCAGGTGCTTCACCAGAGGACGGATGCCGAAGAACACCAGGGTCAGCCCCAGCAAACCACCCACCAGGTAACGCAGAGAGTCTTGCCAGTAAGGGGTTTCCAGCCAGCTCGACGCTGGCGGCTCCACCGGCACCGCACCGGTGAAATCGAAGACCTGCAGGCTGATCTGGTCGCCACGGGTGCCGTCAAAGCCCACCGAGCGCTCCACCATCTGGCGGATCTGCTCGAGCTGTTCCGGACTCCACCCCTCCTTGGGGGCGCTCTGCTGATTGAGCAGGATGGAGACGTTCATCTTCTCCAGTCGTCCCTGCTGATAGCGGGTATGCACTATGGTGCGGCTGCTTTCATACTGCCTGCTGACTTCCTGCCGCTCGGTGCGGGTATCGTTCTTGGCAGGCTCCTGGGCAGCATTCCCCTCGGTGGCGGCCTGATCGGTCTTGGGAGCGGTTTCGGGCGGTCGATTGGAGAGCGCACCAGGGATACCGAGGGCCAGGGCATCGATGGTCTTGTCCGATTTGTTGGACTCCCTGGTCACCACGGCATTGGGATCGAGCTGTTGCTGGGTCTCTTCCACCGCATTGAAATTGACGTCCGCGGCGATCTGCACCCGGAAGTTGCCCGTGCCCAGCATGGGGGAGAGCATGTCGCTGGCACGCTGGCGAATGTACTGCTCCAGCTTGCGCACATATTCCATCTGCTGGACGCTCTGCTTGCCGAAACCGGCCTTGTCGCCGAGCTCGGCACTCAGCAGCTGGCCGCTTTGATCCACCACGGTGACGGCCCCGGGCTTCATGCCGGAGATACTGCCCGCCACCAGGTTGGCAATCGCCTCGACCTGGCCCGGCTCCATGGTCTGGCCCGGTTGCAGATCCAGCATCACGGACGCGCTGGGTTTTTCCTCGTCGCGCCCCACGAACAGGGTCCGCTTCGGAATGGCCAGATGCACCCGGGCACTGCGTACCGCATCCAGGGAGATGATGGTTCTGGCCAGCTCCCCTTCCAGGGCATGGCGGTAGCGCGCACCTTCCATGAACTCGCTGGTGCCAAGGCCGGTGACATTGTCGAGCCCCTCCAGGCCGGACGGCATGGCCGCCCTCACGCCCCGCGCGGCCAGCGCCATGCGGATGTGGGCCAACTGGCTTTCAGGTACCAGGATCTGGCCGGAGCTTTTCTCCAGCCGGAAGGGTACCTGCTCCTTCTCCAGCATCTCCATGATGTTGGCGGTGTCGTAAAGCTCCTGCTTGCCGTAGAGGGGCACGTAATTCTTGCTGGAGGTCCAGAGGATGACCACTATGGTGGCGGCAACCACGGCGGCCAGCAGCGCGATGGTCAGAATGGATTTGTTGTCGCGAGACAGGGTACGCCAGTTGCGCACCCCGTCCTGCACCCGGGCCAGCAGAGAGCCCGACGCCCCCGGTGCGGAGGATACCAGTTCAGTCATGATCAACCTCAGAGCGGCATGCGCATGATGTCATCAAAACCCGTCATCAGTTTGTTGCGCACCTGCATCAGGGCGGAAAAACTGAGACCGGCCTTCTGGCTGGCCACCATGGCCCCCACCAGATCGTCGCTCTGACCCGCATCGACGGCGGTCATCAATCGGGAGGCGATGTTCTGCTGCTCGTTGACGCGGCCGACGACGTCGCGCATGGCGTCGCTGAACGAGACGCCTGACGCCTCGTTCGGTTCGATGGAAGGGGGTTGACTGGCGACTCGCTGCATTTCCTGCATCTGCTGCAGGAGCGTCACCTGTGATGACATGATCTCAATCTTCACTCGGTTATCCCTTAGTTTTGTATCTGCTGCTCGACATCGATGCCCTGCTCGCGCATGGCAGCCAGCTTGTATCTAAGTGCCCGGGTCGTCATTCCGAGGGCTTCGGCCGTGCGTGTCCGGTGACCACGGAAACGGCGCAACGTCTCAAGGACGAATTGAAATTCAGCATGCCGCTTGGTCTCGCTGAGCCCCTCGGGGGCCGCAAGCGCCTGCGGTTGCGGGGTGTCGGCTTCGGCGGCGTAATGGGGCAACATCAGATCGACGGCCTGAATATGCAAGCCGCGAGCCATAATTAGCGCTCGCTGAATCACGTTGTCCAGCTCACGCACATTGCCAGGCCAGTCATAGGAGAGCAGTTGCTGACGGGCACTCTCACCGAGGCGATACCCCTGCTGTGCGGCGTAGCGTTCGATGAAGTATTCCGCCAGAGGCAGGATGTCATCCCGCCTCTCCCGCAGTGCCGGCCAGCTCATGGGAAGCACGTCGAGCCGGTAGAAAAGGTCCTCGCGAAACGCGCCCTGCAGCACCAGCTCCCTCAGGTCCCGGTTGCTGGCGGCGATGATCCGCACATCCAGCGCGATCACCTGATGACTGCCGAGGCGTTCCACCTCTTTCTCCTGCAACACCCTCAGCAACTTGGCCTGCAGCGCCAGCGGCAGTTCGGAGATCTCGTCGAGCAGCAGAGTACCGCCCTGGGCCAGCTCGAATTTTCCCTGCTGGTTGGCGGTTGCCCCGGTGAAGGCCCCCTTGCTGTGTCCGAACAGGATGGATTCGAGCATGGCTTCCGGGATGGCCGCACAGTTGATGGCCACGAAAGGCTTGCCGGCCCGGCTGGACATCTCGTGGATGTAGCGAGCCAGTCGCTCCTTGCCTGTCCCGGATTCGCCACCGATGAGGATGGTGGCCGATGTCTTGGCTGCCCGCCGGGCAAGCTGCAACACCTGCAGGCTCTGGGGAGACGTGGCGATCAGATTGGGAATGGCCTGGCGCAGGCGCAGGGCCCCTCTCACCACATCGAGGATCTGGCGCTGGCTAAAGGGCTTGATGATGTAGTCGATGGCGCCGGCCCGCATGGCTTCCGCCGCCAGGTAGGCCTGATGCTCGTTGACCAAAATGACGCAGTCGGTCCCTGCCAGCGTCTGCACCATGGCGGGCCCGGCCTCGGTCATGACCGCCATGTCGAGCAAAATGAGATCGACCGCATGGTTCGAGAGAAATTGCTTGGCCAGCGACACGGAATCGACACAGGAAACACGATAACCGGCACTGAGCAATATACGATCAACATCGTTTCCATTTGATAACGAAGCGGAAACTAATAATAAATGAGCATGCGTTTCAATACCGGTCGGTATTGAATTTTCCTTGCTAGATAAATCAGAAAACATATATCCCGAACCTGTGATTGCACATGAATCAATCAACAGAACTGATGCGTGAAAAATAAAGACACACAAATAGAGACCGCACCCGTTATTGAGTGAATGGTCTATATCAGTATAAAAACAAGGCGGGAAATCATGGCCTTGGTAACCCCGCTATCATTAGCATCAATGCTGTTAGACCGGAGGCTTTGCGTCCTGACTTTTCAGTTCAGTTTGCCTTTATCATGCGACGACCCGTATTTGGATGGCATGGCTACGTTGTCCCTGAAGCCATGTGATACATCCGACTATTTCTATTTTTTCTTTGCTGTCAGTATGTATCGCGTCAAAAGTCGTCACATGATAGCGGCTTTATATGACAATTCAAGCAGATATGCGGAATAGGCGCTTCCTGTCCCTATGACGCCAAGGCAATTCCACTTCAGCCCAGAGTCCCGATGACTTCGACTCGCAAATCTTCCGGTATCTCGTTATAGGAGAGCACCTTGAGGCCTTTCGAGAAGGAACGGGCATAACGGGCTATCAGCGGTCTGAGCTGGGGCATCACCACCAGCACGGGCGCATATCCCTGTTGCTGCAGTTGCTCCTTCACCAGCGGCATGTTCTGCTGCAACTGCGCCAGCAACTGGGGATCCACCGGGAAGCTGTCCAGCTGGATCTTGCCCTGCTGCTGTGACTGGCTCATGGCCGTCAGCAGGGTCTGCTCCAGCCGGTCATCCAGGGTGAAGGCCGCCAGCACGTCGCGGGACCCTATCGCCTGTCTGACGATCTGGCGCTTCAGTGCGCAGCGCACATCGGACGCCAACAGGACTGGATCCTTGGTCAGCTCGCTCGCATCCAGCAAGGTGGTGGCGATGGTGCGGATGTCGGTGAGGCTGATCTGCTCCTTGAGCAACTGGCGGAAGACCCGCAGTTGCTGCATCTGGGTCAGGGCCAGATTGAGCTCTTCCGCAAGACGGGGGGACTGGGTCGCCAGATGCTGACCCAGCTTGCCCACCTCGTCATGACCAAACAGGCCGTCGAGCTGCTCCCTGAGCAGCTTGCTGGCGTGAGTCGCGATGACGGTGGCCGAATCCACCACCGAGTAGCCCAGATTGAGGGCCTTGGCCTTGTTGTCCGGTGAAATCCAGACCGCACTCATGCCATAGGCAGGATCCTGTGTCAGCTCGCCATCCAGGGCGCCATAGGTCTCACCGCTGCTGATGGCCATCAACCGCTGGCAATCCACATTGCCCGAGGCCAAAGGGATGCCGGAGAGCTTGATGCGGTACTGGTCCGGCTGCAATTGCAGGTTGTCCCTCACCCGGATCTCGGGCAGCAGGAAGCCGTACTGCTCGGAGAGTGTCTTGCGAATACCGCGCACCCGGGCCAGCAGCTCGGCCCCCTTGTCCGCCTCCGCCAGTGGTACCAGGCGATAACCCAGTTCGATGGCGACCGCATCCACCGGGGGCAGATCCTGCCACTCCAGTCCCTGGGGCTCCGGCTGCACCATCTGGCGCGTCAGCGCCTCGGCCGCATCCAGCGCGGGATCCTGCACCCGGCGCTTGCTGACGCTCCAGCCGGTCCAGGCCAACACGGCCGCAAAGCTGAGGAAGGCCAGCATGGGCATGCCGGGAACCAGCCCCAGGATCAGCATGACGGTCGCCGCCGTGTAGATCACCCGAGGAGAGGCCAGGATCTGCTGGCCAACCTGATCCGACATCTCCCCTTCGTCACTCACGCGGGTGACGATGATGGCTGCCGCCGTGGACATCAGCAGGGAGGGGATCTGGGCGACCAGACCGTCACCTATGGTGAGCAGGGCATAGATGCGGAAGGCATCGGAAACCGGCAGCGAGTGCTGGAAGATGCCGATGGCCAGGCCCCCGACTAGGTTGATGATGAGCACCAGCAGACCGGCGATGGCATCACCACGCACGAACTTGGAGGCCCCGTCCATGGCCCCGTAGAAGTCCGCTTCCCTGGCGATCTCCTCCCGTCTTGCCCGGGCCTGGTGCTGATCCAGGGTCCCCGCATTGAGGTCGGCGTCGATGGCCATCTGCTTGCCAGGCATGGCGTCCAGGGTGAAGCGGGCGGACACTTCCGAGATCCGCTCGCCCCCCTTGGTGATCACCACGAAGTTGATGATCATCAGAATGACGAAGACCACCAGACCCACCACGTAGTTGCCACCGATGACCACTTCGCCGAAGGCCTGGATCACCTTGCCGGCCGCTTCGTTGCCCTCATGGCCGTGCAGCAGCACCACCCGGGTGGAGGCGACGTTGAGGGAGAGCCGCATCAGGGTCGCCACCAGCAGCACGGTCGGGAAAACGGAGAAGTCGAGGGGCCGGCGGGCCGAGACGGAGACCAGCAGCACCAGCACCGCCAGTACGATGTTGAAGGTGAACAGGGCATCCAGCAGCCAGCCTGGCAGAGGCAGTATCATCATCGCCAGGATGGCCAGCAGCATCATGGGGATGGCTGTATAGGATTGGGTAAAGACACGCCAGTTCACAACTTACCTCTCAGGTTGACGTAATTCGGGCGGCACGTGCAGGGGGGCAAGGGGATTGGGTTTCCTGCCCTTGCCTGCCTCATAGGCCCGTAGCTGCAATACATGGTTCAATACATAGGCGACCGCGGTGTACAGACCCGCCGGCACTTCCTGATCCACCCGGGTGGAGTAGTAGATGGCCCGGGTCAGCTCGGGCAGGCTCATCACCCGCTTGTCATGGGCTTTGGCCACCTCGCGGATCCGCTCCGCCATGCCGTCCACCCCTTTGGCAATCACATAGGGGGCGTTGGCCCGCTCGGGATCGTACTTGATGGCCACCGCATAATGGGTCGGGTTCACTATGATGACATCGGCCTGGGGCACCCGCTGTTCGATGCGGGCCCTGGCCAGCATCCCCTGCACCTGGCGGATCCTCGCCTTGATCTCCGGACGCCCCTCGCTGTTCTTGTGCTCGTCCTTGACCTCCTGCTTGGTCATCTTCAACTGCTTGTTCAAGGACCAGCGCTGGTAGGGCACATCCAGCACCGCGATGAGCATCTGCACACTGCCTAGCAAGATGAATGCCTGGGAGAGGATCCGCAGCGCCTGTTCCATGGCCGCCTGGGGCGGCATGCGGTTCATCATCATCAGGGTGGGCCACTGGTGCTGGAGCATCATGGCCAGGGTGCCGCCGATCAGCAGCACCTTGAGCAGGGATTTCAGGAGTTCCATCAGGCTGTGGGTGGAGAACATCCGCTTGAGCCCCTTGAGCGGGTTGAGCTTCTCCCCGCTTGGCATCAGCTTCTTCCAGACCAGCACCATGCCGCCAGGCACGCTACTGAGCAGCACCAGCAGCAGGGCCAGCACGCCAAACAGAGGCAGCAGCACCCACAGCATCCCGATCAGGGCGTCCGCGGTCCACTGGATCATCATCTGGGGATCCCGTGCCCCCTGCCAGTTGAAACGCTGGGGCTGCTTCATCAGCTCGGCAAAGAAGAGCCCGAAACTCGGCACCATCCACTGCATGACCAGACCGCCGACGAGCAGCAGGCCGGCCGAGCTCAACTCCCTGGAACGGGCAATCTGGCCCTCTTCCCGCGCCTTGCGCCGTTTCTGGGAGGAGGCCTCTTCGGTTTTGTCCTGGGCGCTGTGCTGGCTCATGTCGGCGTCAATGCCCTGAGCTGGGTCAGCACGTAACCGACCAGATCCAGATAGCGGGCCGGGACGCCGCTGATGGAGATGGCCATGGTGAGCAGCCCCAGCAGCAACGTCATGGGGAAGCCCAGAGAGAAGATGTTCAGGGAGGGGGCCGTACGATTGAGCACCCCGAAGGTGAGGTTCACCATCAGCATGGCCACCACGGCAGGCAGGGTCAGGATGAGGGCAGCTCCGATGCTCCAGCCAAACAGGCCGATGACCCCCTTCAGATCGAGGACGTAGAGCGAGGTTCCCGGCGGCCAGGTGCGCAGGCTCTGCACCAGGACATCCAAAGTCACCAGATGGCCGTTCAGACCGAGGAACAACAGGGAGCAGAAGACCAGCATGATCTGGCTGACGATGGGCGCCGTGTCTCCGTTGGAAGGATCGTTCATCACCGCCATCCCCAACCCCATCTGCATGGAGAGGATCTGCCCCGCCATGGTCATCACCATGAACAGCATCTGTATGCAGAGCCCGAACAGCAGACCGAACAGCAACTGCTCCAGGGTCAGCACCATCATGCCGGCACTGAGGGGATCCAGCGCCGGCATGCCTTTCATCATGGGGGCGATCAGCAGACTGATGACGAAGGCCAGCAGGATGCGAACCTGTGCAGGCACCCGGCCGTCACCGAATACCGGCATCACCCAGAAGGCGGCCGCGATGCGAATGAAGGGCCACCACCACTGTCCCAGCCAGGCGGTCAGCTCGGCCGCACTGAACGACAGCAGGGAGTTCATCCGATAAGCCCGGGGATCTTCTGGAACAGGTCGGCGAACAGGGTGGTGATCTGCGACAGCAGCCAGTTTCCCGTGAAGATGAGGGTCAGCAGGGTCACGATGAAACGGGGCAGGAAGCTCAGTGTCTGTTCCTGGATCTGGGTCGCCGCCTGGAAGATGCTGACCACCAACCCGACGATGAGACCGGGCACGATCAGCACCGAGACCATGATGACCACCAGGTTCACGGCCCCGCCCACCAGGGCCACACTCTGCTCGGGGGTCACGTCAGCCTCCCCCGCCGAAACTGGCCGCCAGGGTACCGACCGTCATGGACCAGCCATCCACCAGCACGAAGACCATCAACTTGAATGGCAGCGAGATGATGAGAGGGGAGAGCATCATCATCCCCATGGCCATCAACACGCTGGCGACCACCAGATCGATGACCAGAAAGGGGATGAACAGCATGAAACCTATCTGGAAGGCGGTGTTCAGCTCGCTCAGCACGAAGGCCGGCAACAGCACGCCGAACGGCACCTCGCTCTTGGCGAGGGTGGTCGGCTCTCCGGAGATGCGCAGCATCTGCTCGAGATCCGGCTCCCGGGTCTGGGCCAGCATGAATTGGCGCAGCGGTTTTTCGGCGCGGGCCAGCCCCTCCGTCAGGGTGATCTCGTTCTGGTCGTATGGCACAAAGGCGTTCTGGTACATCTCGGTCCAGACCGGCCTCATGATCACCAGGGTCAGGATCAGGCTGATGCCGATCAGCACCCGGTTGGGTGGGCTCTGCTGCAATCCCAGGGCCTGACGCAGGATGGCCAGCACTATGATGATCCGGGTAAAACTGGTCATCATCAGCAGTAGGGTCGGCAGCAGACCCAGCAGGGTCATGAAGAAGAGGATCTGCAGCTTGACGCTGTAGTCCTCTCCCCCTGCTTCGCTCGGCGATACCGAGAACAGCGTCATGTCCGCGCCCCAGCTCGGCAACGCCAGCAGGAGCAGGGCAACCAGCAGATAACGCATCAGTCGTTCATGCCGCCCAGCAATTTGGTGTCCACGACGTCCACCAGCCGCAGCCCGTATTTGCCGTTGACCACCACCACCTCGCCCCTGGCCAGCAGGCGCCCGTTGACGCGGACATCCAGCGGCTCGCCCGCCAGCTTGTCCAGCTCGATGACGGCCCCCTCTTCCACCTTCATCAGCTCGCCCAGCGCCACCTCGGTGCTGGCCACTTCCAGCGTCACCTTGACCGGAATGTGGTGAAAGAAGGAGAGATCCCGCTGCTTGGTACTGCTGGTCGGCGCCATGTAGTCGGCCGCACTCGGCATGCTGATGTCGTCCCCAAACAGCTGATCCAGGCCATCCAGATCCAGCGGGTCATTCATGTTGTGCTCGTTCACGATTCGACTACTCCTCTACCACTGTTGCGACCTGGTACACCAGGCTGCCTTTATGTTCGGCAATGCGTCCATTGAAACAGGGGCGCTGGCCGATCAGGGCCGGCACCACCTCGGGTAAATCCAGCGAGAGCACATCTCCCACCTTGAGGCATTCGAGATCCGCCAGCGTCATGGACATCTGCCCCATGACTACCCGCAGCCGCACCGGCACCTGGATCAGCGCCTCTTCCAGTTGCGCCACCTGCACACGCTGCCCTTCAGCGATACCGGGCGCCTCTTCGGGGGGCGCCAGCCAGAACTGCCAATCGTGCTGGCTGCCACCGGCCAGCATACTGGCCTGCGCCTTCCAGAGCGGGCCTGCGGGCAGGGCCTCCCGGGAGATCAGATTCAGCTGCCAGGAGAGGTCTCCCTGCCCCTGACAGGTCGACCAGATTTCCACCTGGTACTGGCACAGCCGCAGCAGCAGTCGCTGTTCTGTGTCGGTCAATCCCCTGCCATGAGGTGCCGTGGCCCCCTTGTGTTGCAGAGTGCCGCCGAAAAACAGCACGGCAAGCCGATAGATGACCGCAGGAGAGATGGAGAAAAAGGCGACACGCTGGGCATCCAGAGGAGTACGGGCTTCGACCCAGACCTGATGATCATCCTCCTCTTGCGGCAACGTAGAAGAAAAGTCCTGGTAACCCAGATCGCAATCCGCCGCATTGAACAACTGGGCCATGCAGCCCGACGCCTGCTGGGAAAAGACGCTCAGTTGGGTGTTGAGTTGCCTGAGACGGGCCTGGTTGGCCCTCTCGACCCCCAGCAAGTCATATTGAGGCAGGGCTCTGCCCCGCTCGGCACAGATCAACCGGGAAGGGGTGTGCATTACGCCGCTTGATGACATTACAAATCCACCTTTGCCATTTTCATCTCGTCCTGCTGCATGGAGACATGCCGGCTCCATGATCGATACCGATAGCCCAGACGACACAGAGCGACCGAAAGGGGCGAGAACTTTATTACAAAACCCCAAAAGGCGCCACGCGACCGCGTGACCAGCCGAAAATAAAAATCCCGGCACCAAAGGTGCCGGGATTTTGAGGTAATCACTTACCAGAAAGAGGTCGGAGTCGGCCTGTAAGCCGGGTTCTGTACCGGGTTGCCCCGGGTAGCAATCATTCCTCTAGGCCAGCAATCGCTCGCTGGCTCAAGCAACCTACCCGCCCCCAACGCGGGCCGCGCCAATAGGGGCCTATTTGGTCTTGCTTCGGGTGGAGTTTACCGTGCCACGAACTGTTGCCAGTCGCGCGGTGCGCTCTTACCGCACCCTTTCACCCTTACCTGATCCCTTGCGGGCCATCGGCGGTCTGCTCTCTGTTGCACTGGTCGTAGGCTCGCGCCCCCCAGGCGTTACCTGGCACCCTGCCCTGTGAAGCCCGGACTTTCCTCCCCTCCGCCCGTCTGTCCCGAGGGACACAACGACGAAGCAGCGATTGCCCAGCCAACTCCGAGGCGCGGATTATAGCCTCGCGAGACGGACGGGGTAAACCGTCAATTCCGGTTTACGGCAATTAATAGTGCTCGAGACCGTATTTGTAGAGGGCGTTCTTCTTCACCCCGTGGATCTCGGCGGTGAGGGCTGCAGCCTTCTTGAGGGGCAGCTCGCTGACCAGCAGGCCCAGGGTGCGGATCGCCTCCGCAGGCAACTCGTCATCCACCTTGCTGGCACCGGCGACCACCAGCACGATCTCCCCGCGGCAACGGTTATCGTCCTCTCCGAGCCAGGCCAGCATCTCGGAGGCGGGCAGACCGTGGATGGACTCGAAAGTCTTGGTCAGCTCGCGGCACACCACCACCTGGCGCTCGCCAAGGATGCGAGCAATCGCTTCCACGGTATCCTGCACCCGGCGCGGCGATTCGTAGAACACCAGAGAGCGGGTGTCTTCGATGACGGCTTGCAGGCGATCATCCCGCCCCTTGGCCTTGGCCGGCAGGAAACCCTCGAAGGCGAAGCGGTCGGTGGGCAGCCCGGCGGCGGACAGCGCCGTGATGGCAGCGCAGGGACCGGGCAGCGGCACCACCTTGACCCCGGCTTCGCGACAACGGGTGACCAGGTGATAACCGGGGTCGCTGATGAGCGGCGTCCCCGCATCAGAGACCAGGGCCACGCTCTTGCCCTCCTTGATGCGGGCGATCAGCACATCCGCCTTTTGCTGCTCGTTGTGATCGTGCAGGGCAAAGGTCGGTACCGAGATCTGGTAGTGGCTGAGCAGGATCCCGGTATGCCGGGTATCCTCGGCGGCCACCAGATCGACGCCGCGCAGCACGTCCAGTGCTCGCTGGGTGATGTCGGCCAGATTGCCGATCGGAGTGGGGACTATATACAGGGTTGGGATGTCACTCATGGGAGCTCCGAGTGTCCCGACAATTGTGTCGCCATATTGGCCCGTTTACACTATGGAGAATTTCAACACTGGTCGGGGAATGAACTTGAACCGGGTTATAAAGCAGCTAAGTGTATCACGACTCTTCGGCATCCTACTCGCGGCAGTCCTGCTCGCCGCCTGTGCGTCGGAGCCCAATCAATCTTCCGGACAACCCGGCATGCCGTCAGCCTTCTCGGATCTGACCAAAAATGCCCAGTGGTATCTGGAGCAGGTGGATCCCGCCAAACCGGCAGAGGCCTTCGTGTGGCAGATGATGGCGGCGCGCAGCTATCTGGCGCTCGGCCAGGCCAAACCGGCTGCCGCCCTGTATCAGCAGTTGCAGAAGCAGGCGAAGAGCCCGGAGCAGCAGGCGCAGTTGCAACTGCTGCAGGCACACCTGCTGCTCGCCCAGGGCAACGCCAACCAGGCGCTGATCCTGCTGGAAGGCAAGCCGGATGTGGTGCTGGATGCCGATACCCAGAAGGACTGGTACCGCCAGCGCGTGGTGCTGCAGCTCGACATCAACAACAAGTTTGGTGCGGCCAAGTCGCTGATCCTGCTGGAACCTTATCTGGCCAAGAATGAGCTGGCCACCAATCACCAGCAGATCTGGTCACTGCTGAAAAGCATGACCCCCTCCACCCTGCAGGCGCTCGAAGAGGAGCCAGCTCCCGATGTGACCACCGGCTGGCTGCGTCTTGCGGCGCTGGTGAACGAATTCGGGGCACAGCCGAGCCAGCTGGCCCGCCAGCTTGCCGGCTGGAAGCAGAGCTTCCCTAACCACCCTGCCCAGAGCGACATGCCGGCCGGCCTTGGGGATCTCGCGATCACGGACAACGGTTCGCTGCAGCAGATCGCCGTCTTCCTGCCGCTCTCCGGCAACCTGGAAGCCCAGGGCGCCGCCATCCGCAACGGCATGTTGATGTCCTACAAGGAAAATCAGAGCCAGTTCACCCTGAACTTCTATGATACCCAGGGCAAGGCGATGGGGGACCTCTACAAGCAGGCCATTCAGGAAGGGGCCAACATGATCATCGGCCCCCTGCTCAAGGATCAGGTGGAGGAGCTGCTCAAGTCGAATCCGACCGTGCCGGTGCTGGCGCTCAACGAGCTGGACAAGCCGATCGTCAACGACAACACCTACTATTTCTCACTCTCCGCCGCTGCCGATGCGAGCCAGGCGGCCCAGTACCTCTATGGTCAGGGCTACCGCAAGCCGCTGCTGATCGCGGCACAAGGCCGGATTGGCTACAGCAGTATCAAGGCGTTTGAGCAGGCCTGGGCCGGCGTCAGCCAGGAGAAGCCCGTGGTTGCCACCTTCGGGGCGCGCAACGAAGTGCAGGGCATGGTCAAGAACGCTCTGAGCGGCCGTTCCACCGCACGAGCCGGGGAGATTGTCCAGCTGTCCGATGCCGCGCCGCGCAGCATCGACGCCGTCTATGTGGTGGCCAACAGCTTGGAGACCCGGATGATCAAGCCCTATGTGGACATCTCGGTCAATCCCATGGGCAGCCTGCCCATCTACAGCAGCTCGCGGGGATACGACGGCGGGACGACCGAGGTGGCATCCGAGCTCAACGGCATGCATATCTCCGACATGCCACTGCTGCTGGGTGGCTTCGAGACGCAGCGTGAACAGATTGCCCTGCTCTGGCCCCAGACCCAGGGCGACCTGCTGCGCTTGTTCGCCCTCGGCTACGATGCCGTCAGCCTGGCAGGCAACCTGCCGCAAATGCGCAAGGTCAATGCCATGCAGCAACCCGGCATGAGCGGCCAGCTGAGCGTGGATCCCCAGGGCAACATAGTGCGCATGCTGGACTGGGCCACCTACCAGAATGGCAAGCTGGTCAGCGACAGCGCCGCCCCCCAGCTGGAGGATGCGACTCATGAAGAGGCTACTGACACAACTTCACCAGCAGTGGTTGAACCTGTTGCCGTCGGCAGCGACGAGCAAGGGACAACACTTTGAACAAATAGCGGAGCGCTGGTTGCAGGCCCGCGGCCTGCAACCCGTGACCCGCAACTACCGCTGTCGTGGCGGCGAGATCGATCTCATCATGCGCCAGGGGGAGACCCTGGTGTTCGTTGAAGTGAGATATCGTGCCCACGCCACCCATGGCGGTGCAGCCAGCTCGGTCACCCGGCGCAAGCAGCACAAGATCGTGCTGGCCGCGCGCCACTATTTCAAGCAACATGCCATCAATGAGGCCAACCAGGCCTGTCGATTCGATGTGATCGCGTTCGAGGGCGACCAGCCAGACTGGATCCAGAACGCGTTTTAAGAGGACCCCATGACTGATCCCATCAAAGAGAATTACACCGAAAGCATCCAGACCAAGATAGCTGCCGCCGAAGCACTGCCGGATGCCATCCATACGGCAGCCCAGATGCTGACCATCTGCCTGCTCAATGGCCACAAGGTGATGGCATGTGGCAATGGTCCCTCCTCGGCATTGGCACAGCTGTTCATTTCCGAACTGGTGAACTGCTATGAAACTCCTCGCCCCTCCCTGCCCGGTCTCGCCCTGACGCCCGACATGGCGACCATCAGCGCCATCGCCACGGATCACGGTTTCGAAGAGGTCTATGCCAAACAGATACGTGCTCTGGGACAACCAGGCGACATCCTGGTGGTCATCACCACGACAGGCAACAGCCGCAGCCTGATCAAGGCTGCGGAGGCCGCCCTCTCCCGCGACATGACCATCATTGTTCTCGGTGGCGGAGACGGGGGAGAGATCGCCGGTCTGCTGGGCCCCAATGACGTGGAGATCCGCGTTCCTTCCGCTCGCCGTCCTCGTATTCTGGAAGTGAACCTGTTGACCCTGCACTGTCTCTGTGATCTCATCGACCAGACACTTTTCCCGCAACAGGAAGACTGAAACCATGAAGAAGCCTATTCTCGCTCTTGCCCTGCTGACCGGCGTCCTGCTGCTGCAAGGCTGTGCTGCCGTGGTGGTCGGTGGCGCGGCTGGCACCGCCAAGGCGAGCGGCGATCGCCGCACCCTGGGTGCCCAGTGGGACGATCAGACCATAGAGCTGAAAGCCGCCAACCTGTTGGCCGACAACAAGCCCCTGAGCGCCGCCAGCAAGATCAGTGTCTACAGCAACAACGGCCGTGTGCTGCTGGTGGGTCAGACACCCTCTGACGCTTACAAACAGGAAGCGGGCAGAATCGTGAGCCGGATTGAAGGGGTTCGCCATGTCTACAACGAGCTGCGCCTTGGCAAACCAGTCAGTATCGGCGTGCGCAGCAATGACACCTGGATCACCTCCAAGGTGCGGGCCGACATGCTGGGCACCAAGAACTTCGACAGCGCCAAGGTGAAGGTTGTCACCGAGAATGGCGAGGTATTCCTCATTGGGCTGGTCACCCGCCAGGAAGGGGATCAGGCCGTAGAAATCGCCCGCCACGTCAGTGGCGTTAAGCAGGTGATCAAAGCCTTCGAGTTTGCCCAGAATTGACCATCTGGCAGGATGAAAAAACGCAGCCTTCAGGCTGCGTTTTTTATTTGATGACTTTCAGGGTCGGGCGACCGCTCGGGCGTGGTGGTTCCGGCTCGGGGTCAACCGACGTTGGTGTCTGTGCCTGTTCCAGCCAGAGGTCATACCCGGGCTCCGGCGGGAACAGGGTCCCCACTCCGTTCTCCCTGGCATGGATGGCCAGTACGGCCGCCATGGGGATATAGACCTGCTGCGATACGCCACCGAAACGGGCGCTGAAGCTGACAGCGTCATTGTCCATGTGGAACTGGCCCACGGCCCGGGGGGCTATGTTCAGAACAATCTGGCCATCCTGCACGAACTGCATCGGTACCATCACATGGGGAATGTTGGCATTGACCACAAGATGGGGAGTCAGATCGTTATCCAGCAACCAGTCAAAAAACGCCCGCAGCAGATACGGGCGACTGGGTGTCATTGTCGGTTCCATGCTCATACGCCGGCACGGATCTCGCGCTCGGCCTCGGTCAGGGAAGCCTGGAAGGATTCACGCTCGAACAGGCGTACCATGTAAGCCTTCAGCTCTTTGGCGCCACGGCCGGTGAAATCGATGCCCAGGCTCGGCAGACGCCACAGCAACGGCGCCATGTAGCAGTCGACCAGACCGAACTCTTCGCTCATGAAGTAGGGCATCTCGCCGAAGATGGGGGCGATGGCCAGCAGGTTGTCGCGCAGCTCGGCACGGGCGGCTTCGGTATCGGTGCCCGCCATGATCTTGTCGGCCAGAGAGTACCAGTCTAGCTCGATGCGGTGCATCATCAGACGGCTGTTGCCGCGCGCGACCGGATAAACCGGCATCAGGGGCGGATGCGGGAAACGCTCGTCCAGATACTCCATGATGATGCGCGAGGTGTACAACGCCAGCTCGCGATCCACCAGAGTCGGTACAGTGTTGTACGGGTTCAGCTCGGCCAGCTCATCCGGCAGGTTGGCAGGATCAACCTGGCAGATATCCACGCTAACACCCTTCTCCGCCAGGACAATACGCACCTGATGGCTGAACATATCGTTGGCACCGGAAAACAGCGTCATTACCGAACGCTTATTGGCAGCTACAGCCATTGAACCCTCCCGTCATTAAAAAGCAGAAACGGCAATGAAGCATGTCTGTCTTCATTGCCGTGCGTCATATTACTCCGATCTGGTCGCTTAGTGAACGTCGCGCCAGAATTCCTTCTTCAACAGCACAGTGAAGATGAAGAAGATAGCGATGAATCCGAGTACCCAGAAGCCCATGCGTTCGCGCTCCTGCTGCACCGGCTCAGCCGAGTAGACCAAGAAGTTTACCAGATCCAGTACCGTCTGATCATATTCTTCGTTGTTCATTTCACCGTTGCCGTCAGATTTGATGCTGACGACTTGCTGCATCTCCACGCCATCCAGGGTGTGCGTCTTGAACTCGGCGCGGGGCGTCCCCTGCAACGGCTCCAGCACATGGGGCATACCCACGGACGGGAAGACGGCGTTGTTCACCCCGAATGGACGGGTCTCGTCCACGTAGAAGGAACGCAGATAGGTGTAGATCCAGTCTGCACCACGCACCCGGGCAACCAGGGTCAGGTCGGGGGGCGGCGCGCCGAACCAGCGCGCAGCATCCTTCTCGGACATGGCGCTCTTCATCAGATCGCCGATCTTGGCGCCGGTGAAGACCAGGTTCTCCTTCATCAGATCGTCCGGAATGCCAATGTCAGCCGCCACCCGGTTATAACGCTGGTACTGGGTGGAGTGACAGCCAGCACAGTAGTTCATGAAGGTGGCGGCCCCCCGTTGCAGGGATGCCTTGTCACTCAGATCGTACTCCGCCTTGTCGAGGGGGAAGCCACCGCCAGAGGCCAACACCAGACCAGGCAGCAGGGCCAGCACTGCAAAAATTATTCTTTTCATTTGAATGTCACCCTCTCCGGCAGCGGCTTGGTGTTCTCATTCTTGCTGTAGAAGAACAACAGGACGAAGAATCCGAAATAACCCAGAGTACAGAGCTGTGCAATCAGCGTCAGGGTCGGGGTTGATGGCAGCACGCCCAGCACCCCCAGGATAATGAAGCAGACCACGAACTGGGCGATGTTCAGCTTGTGCAGGGTGCTGCGGTAACGCACCGAGCGCACCTTGCAGCGATCCAGCCAGGGCAACAGGAACAGCACCACGATGGAGAGGCCCATCATGATGACCCCCAGGAGCTTGTCAGGCACCGCACGCAGGATGGCGTAGAAGGGGGTGAAGTACCAGACCGGAGCGATATGCGCCGGCGTCTTCAGGCCATTGGCCACCTCAAAGTTCGGTTTCTCGAGGAAATAGCCCCACATGTCCGGCTTGAAGAAGATGATGGCACAGAAAAAGAACAGGAAACCGGCTACCCCGATCATGTCCTTCACGGTGAAATAGGGGTGGAACGCGACCGCATCCAGTGGCCAGCCGTTCTCGTCCTTGTGCTTCTTGATGTCGATGCCATCGGGGTTGTTGGAGCCCACCTCGTGCAGCGCCAGGATATGCATGGCCACCAGCATCACCAGCACCAGCGGCAGAGCGATGACGTGCAGCGCAAAGAAGCGGTTCAGGGTCGCACCCGAGATGACATAGTCCCCCCGGATCCACAGGGTCAGATCGTCACCGATAACGGGGATGGCACCGAACAGCGAGATGATGACCTGGGCCCCCCAGAACGACATCTGCCCCCAGGGCAGCAGGTAACCCATGAAGGCCTCGGCCATCAGTACCAGGAAGATCAGCATGCCGAAGATCCACAGCAGTTCCCGTGGCTTCTGGTAAGAGCCGTAGATCATGCCGCGGAACATGTGCAGGTAGACCACGATGAAGAAGGCGGATGCCCCGGTGGAGTGCATGTAACGCAGCAGCCAGCCGTAATCCACATCCCGCATGATGTATTCCACGGAAGCGAAGGCACCTTCCGCCGAGGGGTTGTAGTTCATGGTCAGCCAGATGCCGGTGATGATCTGGTTGACCAGCACCAACATGGCAAGCGAGCCGAAGAAGTACCAGAAGTTCAGGTTCTTGGGCGCCGGATACTTGGCCATATGGTCGTTGTACATGGCCGTGAGCGGGAAACGATCATCGATCCAGCCCATGAGTTTGGCAAACATGGTCAGGCCTCCTTGCCATCGGCACCGACCAGAATGGTGGTGTCGCTAAGAAATTGGTATGGCGGAATGACCAGGTTCAGCGGTGCGGGGACGCCCTGGAACACTCGACCAGCCATGTCGAATTTGGAGCCATGGCAGGGGCAGAAGAAGCCGGAAGTTACCCCTTGAACCTGCTCGCCGAAGCTGTCGGGCAGATAGGAAGGGGAGCATCCCAGATGAGTGCAGATGCCAACGGCCACGAAGATTTCCGGTTTGATGGATCTGTAGCCATTGTGGGCATAGTCCGGTTGCTGTGGCTCGTCTGACGCAGGATCCCGCAGCTTGTCATCGTGTGCAGCCAGAGCATCCAGCGTCTGCTTGGTGCGCTTCACCACCCAGACCGGTTTACCACGCCACTCGACGCGGATTAGCTGACCCGGCTCCAGCTTGCTGATATCCACTTCAACCGGGGCGCCTGCCGCCTTGGCTTTGGCACTCGGATTCCATGACTTAATAAACGGCACTGCGGTAAAAGCAGCTCCTACACCGCCAACGGCAACCGTTGACCAGGTAAGAAATCTGCGGCGACCGGTATCAACTGGCGCATTGCTCATCCAAAAACTCTCCCATGTGGACTCCGCTCATTCTTATAGTGTCCCTGTTTACTTCTCCTCTCCCTCTGACAACTGCGATGGAAGCGGAGTGGCAATTGACACAGAAAGACCATGGAAATTTTAAAGAAAAGATAACAATTTGACAAGAAAGGGAGTCGATGGGCAAAAACAATAAATACACAATTTTTTGTCTTTTGTGACGTATGCTTAGCATTGTCACATGTAACATTACCAATAAAAAAAGCCTGGCAAATTGCCAGGCTTTTTTGACACTCCTGAGAGTGCGTACCAAAAGCGAATTAACGCTTGGAGTACTGCGGACGCTTACGCGCTTTGTGCAGACCGACTTTCTTACGCTCAACCTTACGGGCATCACGAGTAACAAAGCCAGCTTTACGCAGTTCGGAACGCAGGGTCTCGTCGTACTGCATCAGAGCACGAGTGATACCGTGGCGGATCGCACCAGCTTGACCGGAGATGCCACCACCGTTAACGGTAATGTACAGATCCAGTTTCTCGGTCATCTCGACCAGTTCCAGCGGCTGACGAACTACCATGCGGGCAGTCGGACGGCCGAAGTATTGCTCCAGGGAGCGCTGGTTGATTACGATTTTACCGCTACCCGCTTTGATGAATACGCGAGCAGTGGAGCTTTTGCGACGGCCGGTACCGTAGTATTGATTTTCTGCCATGTTGCCAGTTCCCGTTAGATATCCAGTACTTGAGGTTGCTGAGCAGCATGAGCGTGCTCTGCGCCTGCGTAAACTTTCAGCTTACGGAACATGGCACGGCCCAGCGGGCCCTTCGGCAGCATGCCCTTGACGGCAGCTTCGATTACCATTTCCGGCTTACGCTGAATCAGCTTGTCGAAGCTGATGGACTTGATACCACCCGGGAAACCGGAGTGAGCGTGGTACATTTTGTCGGTAAATTTCTTACCGGTTACGTGTACCTTCTCAGCGTTTACAACGATGATGTAGTCACCGGTGTCAACGTGCGGAGTGTACTCGGCTTTGTGCTTACCACGCAGACGAGCAGCGATCTCGGTTGCGATACGACCCAGAGTTTTACCTTCTGCGTCCACAATGTACCAGTCACGTTTTACGGTTTCTGGCTTGGCAACGAAAGTTTTCATTAAGTTAAACCCAATTACCTGTTACAGACCCAATTGCTTATGGGGGCTCTCCCACAAACAACAAACGATGGCCTACCTGTACCCCTTCGAATACAAGTAAAGCTTAAAGTGTTGCTGTCTTATCGACAGCTGTAACGTGGGCCGGGCGATTATAAGTGAAGTTGCCTTAAATATCACCTGCTAATTTCACTGCCATGAAGCTAGCAAATGTCGCCCGGCCCTACCTGCCGCAGATGCCCATCCGACTGGCAGGCGCGGTATTGTGACTAAGGAAGGTGCACTCTGGCAAGGTATTCGTGCGATTGCATCTCCTGAAGCCTTGAAAGGCAACGCTTGAATTCGAAATTCAGCAGGCCTTCGCCATAGAGCCCGGTCATGGGGACCGCCGCCGATATGATGAGCTTGACGTGCCGCTCATAAAACTCGTCCACCATGGCGATGAAGCGGCGGGCCGCGTCATCCGTGCCGCTGCCCATGGGTTGCACATTGGCCAGCAGGACGGTGTGGAACTCACGGGCCAGTTCGATGTAGTCGCCCTGGGAGCGTGGAGTACAGCACAGCTGTTCAAACTCCATATAAAGCACCCCTTCCCCCACGCCCAGTGCACTCAGTTGGCGATGGTTGACTTCCAGTGCGGCGGCAGTCACCGGCCCAATCCCGGTCAACTGGCTGAAATAACGATCCAGGTTGCTCCTGGCCTGCTCATCCAGCGGGAAGTGATAGATCTCTGCCTGTTCCAGGGTTCGCAGCCGGTAATCGACACCGCCATCGACATTGATCACCTCGCAGTGACGCTCGATAAGCGCGATAGCAGGCAGGAAGCGAGCACGCTGCAACCCGTTGCGGTAGAGATCCTGAGGGGGGATGTTGGATGTGGCCACCAGCACTACGCCATGGCCAAAGAGTTCCTGGAACAGAGTGCCGAGCAGCATGGCATCCGTGATATCCGAGACGAAAAACTCGTCGAAACAGATGACGTCGGTCTCGTCGGTCAGCTTGCGGGCGATCAGCTTGAGCGGATCGGACTGACCGGTCAGCCCTTTGAGCTCATCGTGCACCCGGTGCATGAAACGGTGGAAGTGGATGCGCAGTTTGCGCTCCCCCGGCAGGCTCTCAAAAAAAGTATCCATCAGCCAGGTCTTGCCTCTGCCCACACCGCCCCACATATATAACCCCTGGACGGGGTCACGGGTTTTCGGCTTTTGCAGCCAACCCAGCAGGCCACGGGATCTGGTCGGAGTCGGGCTTGCGCACAGATCCTGATAGAGTCGCTCCAGGCGGGCGACTGCCATGGCCTGGGCCGGATCGGCCACAAAGCCGGGGCGCTGCAAATCCTGCTGATATTTTTGCTGCGGGGTCATCCTGTAAACCGCCTCCAAGTCCCTGAATGAGGGACAAAATGGTATCACGCTCTCGGGGGGCACGGTATAGTGCCAACGAGGCGTTGCGGTCCATCCGACCGCTTCAAATTCATCGTGTTAGCTGTAACAAGGAGCTTCTATGACTCTGTTTAACGGGATCCTGCTGGCGATCGCCGCCCTGATCATCGGCGTGCTGATCGGCCGCTTCTCTGTCCGTAGCCGGGATGCCGGACGCCTGGAACAGGAGCTGAAAAAAGCCCACAAGGAGCTGGAAAGCTACCAGGGGCAGATCACCACCCACTTCGCCGACAGCGCCGCCCTGATGGAGCAACTGGCCGAACAGTACCAGACCCTTTATCGCCACATGGCGGAACAGAGCAAGTTCCTGGCCAAGGTACAGGAACCACTGTTCCGCGAACCCGAAGTGGAAGAAACAGGCGATGCCGCCAACAGCGAGGAGCCGGGCCTTCCTCCCCGCGATTACGCCGGTGCGTCCGGTCTGCTCAAGCAGCCGGGCTGATCGTCGGTTGAACTAATTACGCTTTATCGTGGTCAGACCTTGACGATTGCACTGCAACTTTTTCTGGGAGCTGTTTCTCATATGCGTAAATCTCTTTCTGTATTCAGTGTCTTAGCCCTCAGTGTCGGTATCGCCATGTCCTCAGCACCGGCGCAGGCCGCACTGCCCCTGATGGCGAACAACCAGGAGATGCCGAGCCTGGCCCCCGTCCTCGAGCAGGTGACCCCTGCCGTGGTCAACATCTCCGTCTCTGGCAAGAAGATCACCCGCCAGCGCCTGCCGGAACAATTCCGCTTCTTCTTCGGCCCCAACATGCCTGACGAGCAGGTGAGCGAGCAGCCCTTCCAGGCGCTTGGTTCCGGCGTCATCATCGATGCCAAGAAAGGCTACGTGATCACCAACGCCCACGTGGTCCACGAGGCGGACGAGATCAAGGTCAACCTGAAGGATGGCCGTGAGTATGCGGCCAAGAAAATAGGTGAAGACAAACAGTCGGATATCGCCCTGCTGCAAATCAAGGCCGAGGATCTGGTGCAGATCAAGTTCGCCGACTCCGACGAGCTGAGAGTCGGTGACTACGCGCTGGCCATCGGCAACCCGTTCGGCCTGGGCCAGACCGTCACCTCCGGCATTGTCAGCGCCCTGGGTCGCAGCGGCCTCAACATCGAAAATCTGGAGAACTTCATCCAGACCGATGCGGCCATCAACTCCGGCAACTCGGGCGGCGCCCTGCTCAACCTGCGCGGGGAGCTGATCGGCATCAACACCGCCATTCTGGGCCCCAACGGCGGCAACATCGGCATCGGCTTTGCCATCCCGTCCAACATGGTGCGCGATCTCTCCGAGCAGATCGTGAAATACGGCGAAGTACGCCGTGGCCAGCTGGGGATCACCGGCACCGAGCTCACCAGCGAAATCGCCAAGACCTTCGGCTACAACAAGAAGGACGGCGCCTTCGTCAACCAGGTCATGCCTGACTCCGCCGCCGCCAAGGCAGGCATCAAGGCAGGCGACATCATCATCAGCATCGATGGCAAGCCCATCCGCTCCTTCGGCGAGCTGCGTGCCAAAATCGCCACCATGGGGGCCGACAAGCAGGTCTCGCTCGGCCTCATCCGTGACGGCAAGGAGCAGACCGTCAAGGTCACCCTGAAGAAAGCGGATGACAGCGAGATCCTGGCCAGCGCCCTGCATCCGGCACTGGAAGGGGCCAAGCTGAGCACCACCACAGACCCCGTGACCGGCGTGGCCGTCTCCGACATCGATCCCCGCTCACCGGCAGCCGCCTCCGGCCTGCAAAAGGGCGACATCATCATCGGGGTCAACCGCCAGCGCATCAACTCCATGGGAGAACTGACCAAGGTGTTGAAAAACAAGCCGGAAGTCCTGGCGCTGAACATCCAGCGCGGTGACTCCTCGCTCTATTTGGTGATCCGTTAAGCCCCTCACACCCGCGGCAACCGCCGCGGGTGATTTTTATCCATCGATAATGTTATTCTCTGCCCGCAGCCTGTACGGACGAGAAAGACATGAAAATCCCACCACTGATCAGCTACTTGGGCAAGTCCGTCGGCTTTGGCCTCGCCATGGCTGCGCTTTTGTTGCTGGTGTTCCCCAATTTTCGCGGCGGCGCTCCCCTGCCGGGCCTCATCACCAACGCCCGCGAGCTGAGCTTCTCCTACGCGGCCCATCGCGCCGGCCCTGCCGTCGTCAACATCTACACCCGCAGCTTCGCCGGCAATCGCGGTGAAAAAGCCGAACTCAGACCCCAGGGGCTGGGGTCCGGCGTCATCATGAACCAGCGCGGTCACGTGCTCACCAACTATCACGTCATCGCCGATGCGGACCAGATCATCGTCGCCCTGCAAGATGGCCGGGTGTTCAGTGCAGAGCTGGTCGGCACCGACAAGCTGACCGATCTGGCGGTGCTCTACATCGAATCGGACAACCTGCCGGTGATCCCGCAGGACCCGGATCGTCTGCCGGACGTGGGAGACGTGGTGCTCGCCATCGGCAACCCCTACAACGTCGGCCAGACCATCACCCAGGGCATCATCAGCGCCACCGGGCGTATCGGCCTCTCCAGCATGGGGCCGGACAGCAATGGCAGACAGGATCTGCTGCAAACCGATGCCGCCATCAACGAGGGCAACTCCGGAGGCGCCCTGGTCAATGGCCGTGGCGATCTGGTGGGTATCAATACCGCCGCCTACCACCTCAACGGCAATCAGGAGAGCTATGGCATCAGTTTTGCCATCCCCTACAAGCTGGCCAAGCGCATCATGGACGAGCTGATCGCCAACGGTCGGGTCATCCGCGGCTACCTCGGCATCTCCAGCGTCGAGATCAATCCCATCGTCGCGCGCATGCTGAACCTGGGGGACTTGCAGGGGTTGGTGGTGGAGAGCCTGGATCCCAATGGCCCAGCCACCAAGGCCGGTCTCAAACGTGGGGATGTGCTGCTCAAGATCAACGGAGAGGCCATCACCGGCGTGCGTCCCGTCATGGACAAGATCGTCGAGAGCCGCCCCGGCACCAAGCTCACCATCTCGGTGATCCGCAACGGCAAGCCGCTGGACGTCGATGTCATCATCGAAGAGGACCTGCGCTACCAGAATCAGACCCTGCCGACCAGCAGTGCGGCACCCGCCACCTGAGGGGCGGATCCTCGCGGGGCCCGACAGGGCCCTTTTTTGTGCCCGCTTTCCTCCGGCGCCCACCTGTGCGTGAGACAGCTCACACATTGCGCCAATGAGCAATCGGGCGAAGGCGCCGTCAAAACGCGCCATCGATCACACTCCCTTGCCGCCAGTTCGCTCCTTTCCTCTTCCTGAACGCCAAAAGGGCTTCTTTTGATGCCTTTCCCTCCGGATTTCCACTTCGAATCGGAAAAAACCTGCCTCCTCCCGCACTCTCCTCCGCTTTATGGTGATCCCATCCTTTCTGCCAGCCTGGAGAGCAGACCTTGAACACCGACACCCATGACGCCCCCCTGACCCCGGACAGCCCGGCACTGCTGCGCAAGACCGACCTGACCCTGGCCCGCATTCACAACCTGCTGGCGGATCAGGGCATACGCCCCAACGACGTGCAGCAGCAGATGCTGGCCTCCCACGTCAAGGCCATGGTGTGGCGCTCCTACAGCGGGGAGTCCCTGCCGGAGGTCGACCTCAGCCTGTTCGAGGAGATCTCCCCCCTCTCCCTACGCCTGGCAGAGCAGGTCGTCGCCTGGCTCGACCGCCTCGCCTACGAGGAGGCGCACCTCTTGTCTGTCCATTTTGAAGTGGCCAAAGAAAACGAACTCAGCTCAGTAAAAGGAGAAAGCTAAATGACTGCCATCAAACTCGTGATTGGAGATCGTCTCGGCAAGGGTCAGAAAGTGGGGGCAGGCGCAGAAGCCGCCGGCGCCACCGTGACCGTCATCCCCGGCATGGCCGCCGACATGAAACTCGGTGATGTGATGAACAAGGAGCAGGCCGACCTTGGCATCTCCTTCTGCGGCAGCGGTGGCGCGGGCGCCATCACGGCCCAGACCAAGTACGGCTACAAGTGCCGCTACGGCATGCGATCCATCGAAGAGGGTGTCACCGCCATCAACGAGGGGTGCGTGGTACTGGGCTTCGGCTTCATGGACAAGGAAGAGCTGGGCCAGAAGCTGATCGAAGCCTTCGCCAAGAAACACGGGCGCACCTGATGAAAGAACACTTCACCACCCGGATCACGGTCAACGGCAAGGGGGCGACTCGCCAGCAGGCGTTCGCTGCAGCCCTCAGCCAGGTGCAACCCAGCCTGCTCAAGGAGAGCCCCAAGGTGATGCTGCGCATCGAACCCCTCGAGGTCGAGGTGCTCGAGGCCGAGGAGTCGGTACGGGTGGAGAAGTTCCTGTTCTTCTTCCTGCCACGCCAGCGCCACGAGTTCCGGGTCCGGCTGGCGATCACCGTCAAGGTCACCAGCCTGGATGTCGACAAGGTGGATTTCACCCGGGCCTGACCCCACAACCAAAAGGACAAGTTGGATGTTTCTAATCATTTTGATGAAGTCACTCATCATCGGCGGCCTGGTAGGCGTCGGGGTGGGGGCTGGCGCGGCGCGGATGTTCCACGCCCCGACCGTGCAGGGGATGGGCGCGTTCCGTACCCTGGGCGAGCTCAACTCCTGCGAAGGGGACCCCGCCTCCCACTTCTCGTTCGGTCTGGGCTTCTTCTTCAACGCCTGGGCCTCCACGGTCGCGGCCGGCGCCTTCACTCAGGACGTGGATCACCGCATCCTGCCGAACTGGGGTGCAGCGGCCCTGATGATCAAGAACCGGGATCTCGCCACCACCCTCCATGATCCCAAAAAGATGGCCATCGCCTGCGGCATCATTGGTGCCATCGTAGTCGCCTTCCTCAACAGCACGGCCGCCGCCGTACCTGCCGCCCTGCAGGTGACCGCGGTCAAGGTGCTGGTGCCCGCCGCCAACCTGCTGGTCAACACCGTCATGCCGGTGATCTTCTGGCTGGCCGCCATCGAGGCAGGCAAGAAGTCCGGCTTCTGGGCCACCATCTTCGGCGGTCTGGCCCAGCTCATCATGGGCAATGCGGTACCAGGCCTGGTGCTTGGCATCCTGATCGGCAAGGGGGTGGAAGAGAGCGGCTGGAACCACGTCACCAAGGTGATGATGAGTGCCATCGTCCTGCTGTTCGTGCTGAGCGGCTTCTTCCGCGGCTTTGACATGAAACTCATTGAATCCTTCCACCTGGGCGTTCCCCTGTGGCTGGAAAACGTCCACAACCTCATGAGCGGAAAATAAGGAAGCACACCATGGATGAGAAACTGAGAAACAACTTCTGGTATGCCGACTGGTCCTTCCCCATCTTTGTCGGTCTGCTCTCTTCCGGCGTCTTCGCCGGTACCCACATGTTCTACCTCTACGGGGTCGGCGCCTTCAACGAGGTGGCCTTCGTTGCCATGCTCAAGGCCGGCATGGACACGGGGGCCTATGGTGCAGTCGCCGCCTTCGGTGCCAGCTTCCTGTTCGCCCGCATCATCGAGGGCTCCCTGGTGGGGATCCTCGACATCGGCGGCGCCATCCAGACCGGAGTCGGCCTCGGAGTGCCCGCCCTGCTGCTGGGGGCCGGCATCATCTATCCGGTGGAAAACTTCACCGCTTCCCTGATCACCGGCATGGGGATTGGGATGGCCATCGGCTACGTGATCATCCTGGCGCGCAAGTTCACCATCAACCAGAGCAACTCCACCTACGGGGCGGACGTCATGATGGGGGCTGGCAACAGCTCCGGCCGCTTCCTCGGTCCCCTCATCATCCTCTCCGCCATGGGCGCCTCCATTCCCATCGGGATAGGCTCCCTGCTGGGTGCCCTGCTGTTTTACATTTGGGAGAAGCCCATCACGGGTGGCGCCATTCTGGGGGCCATGCTGTTCGGGACCTTCTTCCCCATCGCCCTGGCTTAATCCAAGGCCGTCTCTTCGGCGGCATTCAAGAACCTGTTTGCGCTCTGCCGCGAAAGGTCGTCAGCAAGGTGAAGAGCAGTGCAGGGGCCGGAGACGTGAGAACTCCTGGTTACAACTACGCGAGCAGCACATGAGCCTTGGAAGCGGCCTCGCAGTAAGAGCGCAAGCAGGTTCCAAGAGGGATATCAGCATGTACGACATGATCATCAGGGCGGGACGCCTGGGAAACGGGCAGCTGGTCGACGTCGCCATCAAGCATGGCAAGATAGCGGCGCTGGGTGCGCTGCCAGAGAGCACGGAGGCGAAGCAAACCCTCACTCTGGGCGGGCAGGTCCATGTGAGCGCCGGCTGGATCGACGGCCACACCCACTGCTACCCCGCCTCCCCCCTCTATCACGATGAGCCGGACAAGGTGGGGGTGGCGTCCGGCGTCACCACCGTCATCGACGCCGGCAGCACCGGAGCCGACGATGTGGACGACTTCCAGCGTCTCGCCGCCACCTGCAAGACCCGGGTGCACGCCCTGCTCAACATCTCACGCATCGGCCTGCTGCGTCAGAACGAGCTGGCGGATCCGGCAGACATCGATCCCGCCCTCGCCCAGGCGGCCATCCGGCGCCATCCCGGCTTCATCGTCGGCATCAAGGCGCGCATGAGCGGCAGCGTGGTGGGTGAAAGCGGTCTGCAACCCCTGCGCATGGCCAAGCAGATCCAGCAGGCCAATGGCAACCTGCCACTGATGGTGCACGTGGGCAACACGCCGCCGGATCTGGACGAGATCGTCGCCCTGCTGGGGGAGGGCGATCTGCTGACCCACTGCTTCAACGGCAAGCCCAACCGCATCCTGACCCCGGCGGGTGAACTGCGCCAGGCGGTGCGCGAGGCGATGCGGCGGGGACTCTTGCTCGACATCGGCCACGGTGGCGCCAGCTTCAGCTTCGAAGTGGCGGAGCTGGCCATTGCCCAGGGCATCCTGCCCCACACCATCAGTTCAGACATCTACTGCAAGAACCGCATCAAGGGGCCCGTCTACAGCCTTGCACACGTGATGTCGAAGTTCTTCGCCATCGGCATGACCCTGGAGCAGGTGCTCGCCTGCGTCACTCACCAGGCCGCCGATGCCCTGCGCCTGCCCGGCAAGGGGCGACTCGAGGTGGGCGCCGATGCAGACATCACCCTGTTCGAGGTGAGCTGCGGCCCCACTCTCTTTACCGATACCGAGGCCGGCACCCGCAACGGTGACCGGCAACTGCTCCCTCTCGCCGCCCTGGTGGGCGGCGAACTGGTTCTGACTCACTACGGGAAATCACACCATGCCTTCTGTGTATGAGAAATACCGGCTCAAACCGGTGATCAACGCCTCCGGGCGCATGACCATCCTCGGCGTCTCCACCCCCGAGCAGGAGGTGGTCGATGCGGTCAACTTCGGCCTCGGCCACTACTTCGAGGTGAAGGATCTGGTCAACAAGACCGGCGCCTACCTGGCCGATCTGCTGGGCGTTGAAGATGCGGTGGTGGTCTCCTGCGCCAGCGCCGGCATCGCCCAGTCGGTGGCCGCCGTGATAGTGCGCGGCGACCCCTATCGCCTCGAGCAGTTGCATGCTCATGCCCACGACGTGCCGAGCGACATCGTGCTGCCCAAGGGCCACAACGTGAACTTTGGTGCCCCCGTCGGCACCATGGTCAACCTGGGGGGCGGCAGGGTGGTGGAGGCAGGCTACGCCAACGAGTGCTCACCCGCCCAGCTGGCCGCCGCCATCCATGCCAATACCGCCGCCATCCTCTACATCAAGTCCCACCACTGCGTGCAGAAGAGCATTCTGTCGGTGACCGAGGCGGCCGAGGTGGCCAAGGCCCACGGGATCCCGCTCATCGTCGATGCAGCGGCCGAAGAGGATCTGCGTCTCTACTACAACCAGGGTGCAGATCTGGTCATCTACAGCGGCGCCAAGGCCATCGAAGGGCCCACCAGCGGCCTGGTGCTCGGCAGGCGTCAGTATGTTGAGTGGGTCAAGCAGCAGGCCAACGGCATCGGCCGTGCCATGAAGGTGGGCAAGGAGGGGATCCTCGGCCTGACCCACGCCATCGAGCGCTACCTGGCCAAAGAGAAGGAGAGCGGCACCGCCATGGTCGCCAAGATGACCCCCTTCATCGAGCGCCTCAACCAGCTGCCCGGCGTCAGCGCCAAGGTGGTGTGGGACAGCGCGGGGCGCGACATCGCCCGCACCGACATCGCCTTCGACCACCAGCAGATCGGCATGAC
This sequence comes from Aeromonas sp. s4, assembly GCF_040907855.1. Taxonomy (NCBI): domain Bacteria; kingdom Pseudomonadati; phylum Pseudomonadota; class Gammaproteobacteria; order Aeromonadales; family Aeromonadaceae; genus Aeromonas; species Aeromonas sp. s4. Next base: position 47,118 of record NZ_JBFOCP010000060.1, read on the forward strand.
CACGGTGGAAGTGGTCTCCCGTCTGCAACAGGGTACCCCCGCCATCTACTGCCGCGGCTACAAGGCCAACGAGGGGCACATCGAGATAGACGTGCGCAGCGTCACCCTGCCCCAGCTCGACCAGATCCACTCCGCCATTGCCCACCTCGCTCAGGAGAACAACTGATGTCTCTTACCCCCAATTACTACCGCGATCGGGTCTGCCTCAACGTGCTGGCAGGTTCCAAAGAGAATGCCGTCGACATTTATGAGGCTGCCGAGGGCCACGTCCTGGTCGGTGTGCTCTCCAAGAACTACCCGGACATCCCCTCTGCCGTCGCCGACATGCAGGCCTACGCCAAGCTTATCGACAACGCCCTCTCCATCGGACTGGGAGCAGGTGATCCGCGCCAGTCCGCCATGGTGGCCGAGCTGGCCCGCCAGTTGCAGCCTCAGCACGTCAATCAGGTGTTCACCGGGGTCGGGGCCAGCCGGGCGCTGCTCGGTCAAGCTGACACCCTCGTCAATGGCCTTGTCTCCCCCACCGGCACGCCGGGGATGGTGAAGATCTCCACCGGCCCCCTGAGTAGCCAGCAGCCTGACGGCATCGTCCCCATCGATACCGCCATTGCCCTGCTCAAGGACATGGGGGGCAGCTCGGTCAAGTTCTTCCCCATGGGGGGACTCGCCTGCCGTGCCGAGTATCAGGCAGTGGCCGAGGCCTGTGTCCGCCACGGCTTCTGGCTGGAGCCCACCGGCGGCATCGATCTTGAGAACTTCGAGGAGATAGTGCGGATCGCGCTGGAGGCAGGAGTCGAGAAGGTGATCCCCCATGTCTACAGCTCCATCATCGACAGCGAGAGCGGCCAGACCCGGCCGGAGGATGTGCGTACCCTCCTCGCCATGGTGAAGGCACTGCTGGCATAGCAACCCCACAGGCACCGGTCCGATCACTGGGCGGTGCCTGGCTTGTTAATGACCCCCTTGTTAACATCGACCCACCATGCGCGACAGGAGTCCTCACCCCCTCATGACCAAGCTGCCCCACCCCAGACTCCAGCGACTGCTCGCCCTGCTTCACGCCGAGCCTCTGCCACAGGAGGAGCTGGCCCGACGTCTCAATGTTTCCACCCGCACGGTGCGTACCGACGTGGCGACCCTGAACGAGCTCATCGCCACCCGGGGCGCCCACCTGATCCATCAGCGGGGCAGCGGTTACCAGCTCAAGATCTACAATCAGGGACTGTTCGATGCGCTGCTGGCCGCCCAGGGGCAGGAGAGCCCTCTGCCTCGCACCAGCCGCGAGCGGGTGCTGCACCTCCAGGTCTTGCTGCTGACGGCGGAACAGGGGATCAAACTCGACGAGCTGGCGGACACTTGGTATCTAAGCCGGGCGGCTTTGCAAGGGGACATGACGGAGGTGCGGGAGCGGCTCGCCCACTTCGGGCTCACCATCGACAGCAAACCCAGAGTGGGGATGCGCATTGCGGGAAGCGAGATGGCGATCCGCGCCTGCCTCACCCAACTGCTCTGCCAGGAGCTGCTGCACCAGCATCCGCTCCAGAGCCTGTTGCCCACCCTCTGCCCCAGCAAGACGCTGGAGGTAGTGGGCAACCACATTCACGAGCAACTCGGTCGCCATCAGCTGCGCCTGGCCGACGAGAGCCTGCAGCAAGTCACCGTCTACTGTGCCGTCGCCCTGCTTCGCCAGGCGTCTGGCCACGAGTTGCGCCAGTTTGCCAGCGACGACATCACCCCGCCCCTGGCAGTGGTGGCCCGCGACATCTATGCCGAGCTGCCGACCCTGACTTCACCGGGGCAGGAAGAGATCGCCTGTCTCGCCATCCAGATCCAGGCTCGCCTCACTGCAGAGACGCCCCTGCTCAGCCCGGCCATGGCGGCCGAGAGCGAGCAACTGACTGCACACCTGCTGGGTTACATCCACCAGCACTACCCCTATGACCTGCGCGGCGACCCGCAATTGCGAGCCGACCTGCAGACCCACATCGGCGCCATGCTGCTGCGGGTCAAATACCAGATTGGCAGCCACAATCCCCTGGCGGACCACATCAAGCAGTATTACCCCCTCGCCTACGACATCACCCTGGCGGCCATCTCTGAGTGGATCAGGCAGACCCCCTACCGGTTGACCCACCACGAGATCGGCTACCTGGTGATCCACATCGGGGTCGGCCTGGAGCGCCACTACGACATCGGTTACACCCGGCGCCCCCAGGCGCTGCTGCTGTGCGATGCGGGCAACGCCACCTTCCGGGTGCTGGAAGCACGCATCCGGCGGGAATACCCCCAACTGCAGCTGACCACGCTGGAGTCGGTACGGGATTACGAAGGGCTTGCGCGGATCGAGCAGGATTTCGTCATCAGCACCCTCAAGGTGAGCGAGAAGAATGCTCCCGTGGTACTGGTCTCCCCCTTCCCGACTCAGTACCAGCTGGAGCAGCTCGGCAAGCTGGTGCTCGTCGATCGCACCCGTCCCTATCTGCTCGACAAGTATTTCGATGCCGACCACTTCATGGTGCTTGATGAACCCATCAGCCAGGGGGTGCTGTTTGATCGCATCTGCAGCCAGCTTGAGGCGGAGGATCTGGTGGAGAGCGGATTCCGGGGATCCTTGCAGGAGCGGGAGCGGATCGTCTCAACCATGCTGGGGGACGGCATCGCTCTGCCCCACTCCCTCGGCCTGCTGGCGCGCCGCACCCTGGTCTATACCGTGCTGGCCCCCCAGGGGATAGATTGGGGCAACGGCGAGAGCGCTACCCTCATCTTCGTGCTGGCCATCGCCAAGGCGGATTATGAGGAAGCCATGGGACTTTATGATCTGTTTCTGGCACTGATGAACGAAAAAGCCAGCAGAAGTCTGCTGGCTTGTCGGGATTTTGCCGCTTTCAAGGCGCTGGCTCGCAGCGCACCTTGAGCACGCCGAGGCGTATTACTCCTCATTGAAGCCCGAGGTGAACAGCGCCACCACGGCGGCCAGGGCCTCTACCTCTTCGGGGCCCTCCACCTGTACCTCCACCTGTTTGCCCTGGGCGGAGTCCAGCATCAGCAGGCCGATCACGCTGTCCGCGTCGGCCTCGACCCCCTCTTCGTTGCGCAGCAACACGTGAGCATCGAACCCCTGCACCAACTCGAACAGCATCATGGCCGGTCGGGCGTGAATGCCTAACTTGTTTTTGACTTCTACCGAGGCGGAAACGGTCATCTGAGCATCCTGTGGATCTGTCAGGCGGAGTTTGAACGCTTGTCCAACGTGCGATGGCGGATCTGCACGTTCTTGCCAAGCAACCGGAATGCGCTGGCCAGCCGCTCGGCGATGAACACCGAGCGGTGTTGCCCGCCGGTACAGCCGATCCCGACGGTCACATAGCTGCGATTGTTGCGCTCCAGGTGGGGCAACCAGGTCCCCAGCATATTCTCGATCTGCTGGATGAACAGCATGACATCCGGCTGGCTGGAGAGGTAGTTGGCCACGGGCTCATCCTTGCCGGTGAAGGGCTTGAGCTCCGGGATCCAGTGCGGGTTGGGCAGGAAACGGGCGTCGAACACGAAGTCCGCATCCTTGGGAATGCCGTACTTGAAGCCGAATGACTCGAACACCAGCACCAGCTCGTTCTCTTTCTTGCCGAGCACCCGGGTTTTGATGAGCTCGCTGAGATCGTGAATGCTGAGGTTGGTGGTGTCGATGCGCAGGTCGGCGGTCGAGGAGAGCGGTGCCAGCAGGTGGGTCTCTTCCCGGATCGCCTCGTCCAGCGAAAGCTTGTTGCGGGACAGAGGGTGCAGACGGCGGCTCTCACCGTAGCGTTTGAGCAGGGTCGCGTTGTCCGCATCGAAGAAGAAGCTCGAAAACTTGACTCGCCCCTCGTTGCGCACCTGGCTCAGCAGGTTCTCCAGCCTGTCTGCCTGGGCAGGCAGGTTGCGCACGTCGATGCTGACAGCCAGCTTGTCATACTGGCTCTCCACCGACACGATCAACTGGGGCAGCAGGTTGACCGGCAGGTTGTCCACGCAGTAGTACCCGAGATCCTCGAGCACCCTCAGGGCCACCGTCTTGCCGGAGCCCGAACGACCGCTTACTACTATTAACTGCATCTTGTCCCCTCACGCCAACGTGGCTGTGTCAGACCCGGCCTCAGGCCGACGTCATGATCTGATAGAGTTCTTCGTCGCTGGTCGCCTGGCGCAACTGGCGGCAGACGGCCTTGTCACCCAGTTTGGATGCCATCAGGGAAAGAGTCTTGAGGTGCTGCTTGCACTCGCTTTCCGGCACCAGCAATGCAAAGAGCAGGTCAACCGGTTGATTGTCGATAGAATCGAAAGGGATGGGCTCGGAGAAGGTCATCAACACGGCGGTCGGCGCGAAGGCGTCGTCAATCCGGCCGTGGGGGATGGCGATACCGGCTCCGATCCCGGTACTGCCCATCTTTTCTCGCGCCAGCAGGCTTTCAAACAGGACCTGGCGGGAAGCGCCGAGGCGCTCTGCGGCCAGTTCACTGATGATCTCGAGCGCGCGTTTCTTGCTGGTACAAGGGACCGCACTCTTGGTGCAGTCCCGACTCAGTATGTGTTCAAGTTGCATAGTTATTTTTGATTTAACTTATCTTTGTGCTTGATGATCTGCCGATCCAGTTTATCCAGCAGGGTATCAATCGCCGCATACATGTCGGCATGCTGCGAATTGGCGAACACCTCTCCCCCGCTGACATGCAGCTTGGCTTCGGCGATCTGGTTCAGTTTTTCGACGCTCAACACCACGTGTACGTTGTTGATATGGTCAAAGTGACGCTCGAGTTTGGCAAATTTGTTGTTCACATAATCACGCAGAGCTTCGGTAATCTCGACATGGTGTCCGGTCAGGTTAATTTGCATAACGTCTTCCTTTTGTTTGCCTAAACCAGGCGTTTGCGCTGATTGGATGGCGGGATCAACAAGGATTCACGGTACTTTGCGATCGTGCGTCTCGCCACCATAATACCCTGTTCGGCCAGCAAATCCGCGATCTTGCTATCACTAAGCGGCTTGGCGGGGTTTTCCGCCGTCACCAGCTTCTTGATCAGGGCGCGAATAGCGGTCGATGAGCACTCTCCTCCTCCCTCCGTATTGACGTGACTGGAGAAAAAAAACTTCAGTTCAAAAATGCCGCGGGGCGTATGCATGTACTTCTGGGTCGTGACCCGTGAAATGGTCGACTCATGCATCTCCACCGCTTCCGCGATGTCGTTGAGTACCATGGGTTTCATGGCCTCTTCGCCGTACTCGAAAAAGCCCTGCTGCTGCTCGACGATGCAGCTGGCCACCTTGAGCAGGGTGTCGTTACGACTCTCCAGGCTCTTGATGAACCACTTGGCTTCCTGCAAATGAGAACGGATGAACTGGGTATCCGTGCTGCTGCGAGCATTGCGCGCCATGGCCGCATAGGCCTCGTTGACACGGATGCGCGGAGCAGAGTCCGGATTGAGTTCAACCACCCACTTGCTGCCCTTCTTGACCACGGACACATCCGGGATCACGTACTGGGATTCACTCTGGATGATGCCGTTGCCGGGTCTGGGCTCCAGTTGCTGGATGAGATCCAGCACCTCCTTGAGATCGCTCTCCTTGAGGCGGGTCTTGCGAGCCAGGGTGCGGTAGTCGCGATTGCCGAGCAGGTCCATGTGTTCGCGGATCACCTCTCTGGCTTCGTCGAGCCAGGGCAGGTCCGGCGAATACTGGCCGAGCTGGATCAGCAGACACTCTTGCACCGAACGGGCGGCGATGCCGACCGGATCGAAATGCTGCACCCGCTTGAGCACGGCTTCGATCTCATCCAGTTCGACTTCTACCTCCTCGCTGCTGACTGCAGCCTGAATATCCTCGAGGGTGGCAGTCAGATACCCGGATTCGTCGATGGCATCGATGATGGCAAGGGCGATGGCCGCATCCACATCACTGAACGGGGTGAGCCGCATCTGCCACAGCAGGTAGTCTTGCAGGTTCTCGGTGGTCTCCCCCTGATAGACGCTGTCTTCCCCGTCATGGATGGGGCCTGCACTCTGAGCTGTACCGGCCGAGTAGACCTCGTCCCAGGTGGTGTCCACCGGCAGTTCATCCGGCATGCTCTCCTGGGCCATGGCATCGCTGGAGTCGAGTTGACTGGCGTCCTGTGTCTCTGTCTGACTGGTTTCCTGCGCCTCGTTCTCCTCTTGCTCCAGCAAGGGGTTGTTGTCGAGCGCTTGCTGAATTTCCTGCTGGAGTTCCAGGGTGGAGAGCTGGAGCAGACGAATCGCTTGTTGTAATTGTGGCGTCATGGTCAGGGACTGACCGAGACGCAACTGTAATGTCGGCTTCATCTACGTCGGGATATCCTTATGTTCAGCGAGGCAGTCACCTAACAAAAATGAGGGGTGCCCCCTTACTATAGACTGAATTGATCGCCCAAATAGACGCGCTTGACCTGCTCATCGGCGAGGATATCGGCCGGCGCGCCCTCGGCAATCATCTTGCCGTGGCTGACGATGTAGGCCTTCTCGCACACATCCAGCGTCTCTCTGACGTTGTGGTCCGTTATCAGCACACCCAACCCGCGTTCTTTCAGATGCTGGATGATCTTTTTGATATCGATGACTGAAATAGGATCAACACCTGCGAAAGGCTCATCGAGCAGAATGAATCTCGGCTCTGCCGCCAGCGCCCGGGCGATTTCCACCCGGCGCCGCTCCCCACCCGAGAGGCTCTGGCCCAGGCTGTCGCGGATATGGGTGATATTGAACTCTTCCAGCAACTGTTCGACCTTATCCTCCCGCTCTTCGCGGCTCAACCCCTTGCGGGTCTGCATGACCCCCATCAAGTTGTCGAACACCGACAGGCGCCGGAAGATGGAGGCCTCCTGGGGCAGATAGCCGATGCCATTGCGGGCACGGATATGCATGGGCTGCAGGCTGATGTCCTGCTCGTCGATGGTGATGAGGCCGGCATCTCGCTGCACCAGGCCCACGATCATGTAGAAGGAGGTCGTCTTGCCCGCGCCATTCGGGCCGAGCAGGCCCACGATCTGGCCCGTACCCACCTCCAGGCTCACATCGCTGACCACCATGCGGCGCTTGTAGCTCTTTTGCAGACCCGTTGCTTTTAACACTGCCATGGCTGTTGTTTCCTACTTCTTCTGATCGGCGGGTTTGTCGAAGTTCTCCACCTGATCCGGCAGGAACACCGTCTTGACGCGCTGGGTGGGCCCCTTGCTCTCGGCAATCATCTTCTGCTTGACGATGTCGTAGCGAATGAGATCGCCGGTCACCTGGCTGTCTTCCTGCTTGAGCTGGCCATTGCCGGTGATGGTCACCAGCCGGTTCTTAAGCTCGTAGCGGATGCTGTTGCCATGGGCATTGACCGGTTTGCCGTTGTCCAGCACCTGGAAGAAGGTGGCTGGGTTGCCATACGCGGTCATCACCTCGGCGCCCTTGTCGCCGGAGCGGATCACCACCACCTTGTCGGCCTTAATCTTGATGGTGCCCTGGGTGATGATGACATCCTCGCTGAAGGTGATGCGGTTGTCCTGCATCTCGGCCACCTGCTTGACCGCATCCACATAGACCTTCTCGGCAAAGTCGGACTCTTTGGCATTCAGGGAACCGCACAGCAACAGGGCCGTGAGGGCCAGATTAACGTTTTTCATTGAAATAAGTGGCATGGCCTTTATCCAGTAACTCGAAATATTTACGTTCCAGGTGACCCTTGAGGCCAACGCCCTCGGTCTGGAACTCCTGGCCCACAATGCTGATGTGCTGGTTGCTTCTCATCCCCTGCGTCACCAGATCCAGCTCCAGATAGGAGGTATCCAGCGTGGAGATGAAGGAGGCGGGCAGCAGACCGTCCAGATGCACCTTGTCACGGAGGATCACATTGTCATCGGTGTTGAGCACCCCGGTTTCGGCCGTCAGCTTCCATTCGGCCGCGCCCTTGTCATCGAACATGTAGACCACCGGCTTGGTGAAAGTGGCCTGCTCGAGCACCTGGTAGTACTCCGCATATTCGGATTCCAGCCGCTCAGTGCGCTTGCCCTGCTCGTTGAAGCGGGTCGTCACCAACTCTCTGGCGGTGAAGTCCGGTTGAAAATTTTCCGTCTTGGTGGTCGGCTCGGGGACCAGCTCGATCTCCCCCAGCTGCCAGGCCGCCAGCGCAGCCAGAAACAGCAGGCCGAACAGCACAGTCTGTTTGTTCATCGCGACGCCTCGGGTTGATAGTCAGCCAATCCCTGGGCCTGCAAGATCAGGTCGCACACCTCGCGCACGGCCCCGACGCCACCGCCAAGCCGCGTCACCAGATCCGCCTTCGCCAGCACAAGCGGATGGGCGTCGGCAACGGCGATACCCAGGCCGCAAGCCTGCATCACCGGCAGATCGATGGTGTCATCTCCCATATAGGCGGCTTGCGATGCATCCAGCCCGAGCTTGGTCAGCAAGGCCTCGAAGTGGGGCAGCTTTTTGTCTGCACCCTGCACCAGGTGCTGGACTCCCAGACTCTTCATGCGATCGCTGACGATGCGGGAGTTTCGCCCCGTGATGATGGCAATCTCGATGCCCGCATTGAGCAGGGCACGCATGCCGGCACCGTCACGGGTGCAGAAAGTCTTCAGCTCTTCGCCGTTATTGCCCATATAGATGAAGCCGTTGGAGAGCACCCCATCCACATCGCACACCAGCAGGCGGATCTGCGCCGCCTTCTCGTACTGGCTGCGCGTCACCGGACCATAGAGGGTCGGTACGTCTTGCATCAAATTACTCCGGCTTTCAGTAGGTCATGCATGTTGAAGGCACCCAGCGGGTGTCTCTCCCCATCCACGACCAACAACCCGTTGATTTTCCTGGTTTCCATCAGCTTGACGGCCTCGGCAGCCATCATCTCAGGCCCTACGGTAACACAGTTCACCGTCATGACGCGGCTGATGGGGGTGTGATGAATATCCACCTGCAGGTCCAGAATGCGGCGCAGGTCACCATCGGTGAACAGACCGGCAAGCAGCCCTTGATCGTCCACCACCGCCGTCATGCCGAGCCCCTTGCGGCTCACTTCCAGCAGCGCCTGGCTGATCGTGGCATCTATCCCCACCTTGGGCAACAGCTCGCCGCTGTGCATCAGATCGCCCACTCGCAACAGCAACCGCTTGCCGAGGGACCCGCCCGGGTGCGACAGCGCAAAGTCATCGGCGGTGAAGCCACGGGCCTCCAGCAGGGCCACGGCCAGCGCGTCCCCCATCACCAGGGTGGCGGTAGTGCTGGATGTCGGGGCCAGACCGAGGGGGCAGGCCTCTTTCTCCACCTTGATGCACAGGTGCACGTTGGCCTCTTTCGCCATGGTGGAAGCCGGATTGCCTGTCATGCAGATGAGTGGAATACCGCGGCGCTTGAGCACCGGCAGCAGGGCCAGGATCTCGTCGCTCTCGCCGGAGTTGGAAATGGCGATGATGAGATCCCCGGCTGAGATCATGCCGAGATCCCCGTGGCTGGCCTCGCCCGGGTGCAGGAAGAAGGCGGGCGTTCCCGTGCTGGCCAGGGTCGCGGCAATCTTGTTGCCGATATGACCCGACTTGCCCATGCCGGTCACCACTATCTTGCCGCCACAGCGCAGCACCATCTCGCAGGCGCGCTCGAACGCCTCGTCAAGGTACTGGTAGAGTCCATCAATGGCTTGTTTTTCTATGTCCAGCACCGCTCGGGCGCTGCGACGGAAATCGAACAATTCAGACACTTTTTCAGGCTTTACAGACATAAAGGCACAGCTCCGGGCCGAAATTTGCTGCGGGATTATAAAAAAGTCTGCCGAGATAAGCGAATCGGATGCGGAATGGGCGGTCATTGACGCAGGTTGTTACATAAAACTGTCGCGTACTTGGGGGGGAAACCCGCTCAATAGTTGTTCCTCGCTGTTGCTTAGACCTAGACTAGCCCATAAAATTCGCTCTTCATTTATACCGGATGGACAATTGTTTGAACGATGACCTGATCACCATCTCCGACCTGACCTTCAGTCACGGGGATCGGCTGCTGTACGACAGGATCAACCTGACCATTCCCCGTGGCAAGGTCACCGCCGTCATGGGTCCGAGCGGGATCGGCAAGACCACCTTGCTGCGCCTGATCGGGGGCCAGCTCAAGCCTGAGTCCGGTCACATCCTGTTTGACGGGGAAGACGTTCCCACGCTCTCCCGTTCACGCCTGTATGAAGTGCGGAAACGGATGAGCATGCTGTTCCAGAGTGGCGCATTGTTCACCGGCATGACCGTCTTCGACAACGTGGCCTTCCCGCTGCGGGAGCACTCCGGCCTGCCGGAAGAGCTGATCCGCACCATCGTCATGATGAAACTGCAGGCTGTCGGTCTGCGCGGGGCGGCCAAGCTGATGCCGTCCGAGCTCTCCGGTGGCATGGCGCGTCGCGCGGCCCTGGCGAGATCCATCGCGCTGGATCCGGATCTCATCATGTATGACGAGCCCTTCGTGGGGCAGGACCCCATCACCATGGCGGTGCTGGTGAAGCTCATCAAGGAGCTCAACGATGCCCTCGGCATCACCTCCGTCATCGTCACCCACGACGTGAAGGAGGTGCTGAGCATCGCCGACTACGCCTACATCATCGCCAACCGCAAGGTAGTGGCACACGGCACACCGGAGCAGCTGCGCGAGGAGCACAATCCCGAAGTCGAGCAGTTCCTCAAGGGATTGCCCGACGGTCCTGTTCCGTTTCATTTTCCGGCAGGCGACCTGCTACAGGATCTGTGATGTTGACAAGTCAGATAAGCAAGTTGGGCCGCAGCGGTGTGCGTTTCATCAACGCCGTCGGCCGGGCAACCATCATGCTGTTTCATGCACTGGCAGGACGACCCCAGCCACGCAAGCACTTCCCGCTGCTGGTGCAGCAACTGTATGTGGTGGGAGTGCAATCCGTCGCCATCATACTGGTGTCCGGCCTCTTCATCGGCATGGTGCTCTCCCTGCAGGGTTACAACGTATTGAAGGATTTCGGCGCAGAGCAGAGCCTGGGGCCTCTGGTTTCCCTCTCCCTGCTCCGTGAGCTGGGTCCTGTGGTCACCGCCCTGCTGTTCGCCGGTCGTGCGGGCTCCGCCCTCACCGCCGAGATCGGCCTGATGAAGGCCACCGAGCAGCTCTCCAGCCTGGAGATGATGGCGGTCGATCCGCTGCGTCGGGTCGTGGCACCCCGCTTCTGGGCCGGGGTCATCAGCATGCCGCTGCTGGCCTTCATGTTCAGCCTGATCGGCATCTTTGGCGGCAAGCTGGTTGGTGTCGACTGGCTGGGGGTGGACGAAGGCAGTTTCTGGTCCGCCATGCAGGCCTCCGTCGACTGGCAGGACGACATCATGCAGGGCGCCATCAAGAGCCTGATCTTCGCCCTGGTGGTGACCTGGATAGCGCTCTTCAACGGCTATGATGCCAAACCGACCTCGGCCGGGATCAGTCAGGCGACCACCCGTACCGTGGTTCACTCATCCCTGGCCGTGCTCGGTCTGGATTTTATACTCACCGCAGTCATGTTTGGATAAGGGAAAGATGAAGTTCAGCAAAGTAGAATTTCTGGTTGGCGCCTTCATGCTGGCTGGCATCGCGGCCATTCTGGCATTGGCACTGCAAGTGGCGGGATTGAGTTTCAAACCGGAAGGAGAAACCTATACCCTGCGCGCCCATTTCGATAATATCGGCGGCCTGAAAGTACGCTCGCCGGTCAAGGTCGGCGGCGTCGTCGTCGGTCGTGTCAGCGACATCACCCTGGATCCCAAGAGCCAGGTCCCCATCGTTTCCCTGCAGATGCAGAAGAGTGCCGGCGAGTTCTCCGAGACCAGCACCCTCTCCATCCTGACCTCTGGCCTGCTCGGTGAGCAGTACGTCGGTCTGGCACCGGGGTTCAGCGATGAGGAGATGGGCACCAGCATGCTCAAGGATGGCGACATGATCGAAGACACCAAGTCCGCCATCGTGCTGGAAGATCTGATTGGCAAGTTCCTCTACAGCCAGTCCTCCCCGGCCAACACACCCGCAACCAAGGAGTAACCATGTTCAAGAAGATCGCCCTGATGCTGGGTCTGATGACCAGCATGCTGTTCTCCCTCGTCGCCCGTGCGGATGTCAACACTTCGGACCCCTATGCCCTCGTGGATCAGGCCGCCCAGCAGACCTTTGCCCGCCTGAAAGCCGATCAGGCCCAGGTGAAGAGCAACCCCGATCACCTGCGCGTTATCATCCGCGAGGAGCTGCTGCCCTACGTGGACAACCGCTTCGCCGCCTACAAGGTGCTCGGCAACCAGATCAAACAGACGACCCCTGCCCAGCGTGACGCCTTTGTGGACGTCTTCACCGAGTACATGGTGAGCTCCTACGCCGACGCCCTGGCACACTTTGACAAGCAGACCGTCAAGGTCCAGCCCGGTAAAGCCGCCGAGAGCAACATCACCGCCGTCAACGTCAGCGTGAAAGAGGCCGGCAAGCCGGACATCTTCCTCGAGTTCAAGCTGCGCAAGAACAACAAGACCGGCGAGTGGAAAGCCTTCGACATGGTTGCCGAAGGGATCAGCCTGCTCTCCGCCAAGCAGAACGAGCTGGGCGGCCTCATTCGCCAGAACGGCATTGATGCGGTGATCGCCCAGCTGCGTGAACACAACGCCAAGCCGCTGGTGATCAAGTCATGATCCTGAGCGGTGACTTGCAGGCCCCGCAGGTCAACGATCTGTGGCAACGCCGCGCCGACTGGTGGCAGGACGACCGGCTCGAACTCGGTGCCGTGACTACCCTGGATTCCGCCGGCCTTGCCCTGCTGGTCAAGTGGGCCAAGGCGGCACTGGCACGGGGTGCCACTCCGACACTGGTGGGTGCCTCCAACGATTTCCATACGCTGGCCAACCTTTACGGGGTGGCCAGCCTCTTTCATTCAACCCCGCTCACAACTGAGGACTCATAATGCAAGTCTCTGAAATTGAAGCGATACTCCTCGAGGCTTTGCCATTGTCCGAAGTCCATGTCAAAGGGGACGGCAGTCACTACCAGGTGATCGCCGTCGGCGACATGTTTGACGGCATGAGCCGGGTCAAGAAACAACAGGCCATCTATGCCCCGCTGATGGACAAGATCGCCACCAACGAGATCCACGCTCTCTCCATCAAGGCCTATACCGACGCCGAGTGGAAACGCGAGCGTAAATTCCAGCTGCCCTCCTGATTTGGTAAAGAAGTAAACCATGGACAAATTCAAGATCACCGGCCCCTGCACCCTCTCCGGTGAAGTGACCATCTCCGGCGCCAAGAATGCCGCCCTGCCCATCCTGTTTGCCACCCTGCTGTGTGACGAAGAGGTTCAACTCTCCAACGTACCGCGCCTGAAAGACGTGGGTACCACCCTCAAGCTGCTGGAGATGCTGGGCGCCACCACCAAGGTCAACGGCAATGTGACCGTGCTGACCGGTGCGGTAAACAATCATGTCGCCCCCTACGAGCTGGTGAAGACCATGCGAGCCTCCATCCTGGCCCTGGGCCCGCTGGCAGCCCGCTTCGGTGCAGCAGACGTCTCCCTGCCCGGCGGCTGTGCCATCGGTGCCCGCCCGGTCAACCTGCATGTCCACGGCCTGGAGCTGATGGGCGCGAAGATCGTCATCGAAGAGGGCTACATCAAAGCCCGCGTCGACGGCCGCCTGAAAGGTGCCCACATCCTGATGGACATGGTTTCCGTGACCGGTACCGAGAACCTGATGATGGCCGCCACCCTGGCTGACGGTCGCACCGTGATCGAAAACGCCGCCCGTGAGCCCGAGGTGGTCGATCTGGCCAACTTCCTCAACGCGCTGGGCGCCAAGATCCAGGGCGCGGGCACCGATACCCTGACCATCGACGGCGTAGAACGTCTGCACGGTGGCAGCTACAGCGTGCAGCCCGATCGCATCGAGACCGGCACCTTCTTGGTGGGCGCCGCCGTGACCGGTGGCAAGATCACCTGCCGCAACACCGACCCCAGCCTGCTGGAAGCCGTACTGGTCAAACTGGAAGAGGCTGGCGCCCTGATTGAAAAGGGTGACGACTGGATCACCCTCGACATGACAGGTCGCACCCTGAAACCTGTCACCATCAAGACCGCCCCCTACCCGGCGTTCCCGACCGACATGCAGGCACAGTTCACCGTGCTGAACGCGGTCGCCCAGGGCACCGGCATGGTCACCGAGACCATCTTCGAGAACCGCTTCATGCACGTGCCCGAGCTGGTTCGGATGGGTGCCGACATCGAACTGCAGGGCAATGTGGCCATCTGCCGCGACACCCAGCAGCTCAAGGGTGCCCAGGTGATGGCGACCGATCTGCGCGCCTCCGCCAGCCTGGTGCTGGCCGGCTTCGTGGCCGAAGGGGCCACCATCGTCGATCGCATCTATCACATCGACCGTGGCTACGAAGACATCGAGCACAAGCTGCAAGGCCTGGGTGGTCGCATCGAGCGCATCAAGGAATAAGCTGGCTTCACCATGAGCCGACGATAAAAAGGCCCCCTCGCAAAGCGAGGGGGCCTTTTTCATGGCCGTGTACCAGATCGGACGGAGGGGATCAGTGCCCCGCCAGTTTCATCTGCTCGACCAGCACGGAGCCGGTCTTGAGGCTGGAACGCTCATCCTCATCATTGCCCACCGCCACGATATGGCTGAACATGTCGGCTAGATTGCCTGCAATGGTGATCTCCTCCACAGGATAGAGGATCTCGCCATTTTCAACCCAGAAACCGGCTGCGCCGCGGGAGTAATCACCATTGACGATGTTGACCCCCTGCCCCATCAGCTCGGTCACCAGCAGCCCGGTACCCATCTCCTTGAGCATGCCCTGGAAGTCCTGGCCGGTATTGGAAACCTGCCAGTTATGGATACCCCCGGCATGGCCCGTGGTGGTCAGGCCCAGTTTGCGGGCGGAGTAGGAGGTGAGCAGCCAGCTCATCAGCTCGCCGTTGCGGATGATGTCCATGTCGCGGGTGCGAACCCCTTCCCCGTCGAACGGGGTGCTGGCAAGCCCTCCCGGCAAGTGGGGGAACTCCTGGATGGTGAGCCACTCGGGCAGGATCTGCTTGCCCAGTTTGTCCAGCAGGAAGCTCGACTTGCGATAGAGGTTCCCCCCACTGATGGCCATCACCAGATGGCCCCACAGACCGGCAGCGGTATCGGGGTGGAACAGCACAGGGGCATGGCGGGTGCTGATCTTGCGAGCCCCCAGGCGGGAAACAGTGCGCTCCACCGCCTCGTCAGCGATGCGCTGGGGGCTCCACAGCCCGTTCAGGGAGCGGCTGGAGGAGTAGCCGTAGTCGCGCTGCATGTCGCCATCCTGCTCGCCGATCAGTACGCAGCTCAGGGAGTTGCGCGATGCAGCATAGCCTTTGACGAAGCCGTGGCTGTTGCCATAGACCTTGACGCCCAGGTGGCTGGAGAAACTGGCTCCGTCAGAGTGCTTGATGCGGGCATCCCGCCCCAGGGCCAGCCGCTCGCACTCGATGGCCAGCGCGATGCCACGCTGGGGATCCAGCTCGATTTGGTGGCACAGTTGCAGGTCCGGGGCATCCCAGGCCAGCAGATCCGCATCCGCAAGACCGGCGCAGTCATCGGGAGAGGTGTGGCGGGCGATCTCCATGGCCGCTTCCACAGCGGCGCGAATGGCCGGCTTGGTCAGATCCGTGGTGGAGGAGGACCCCTTGCAACCGTCGCGATAGACGGCGATGCCGAGTGCGCCATCCTTGTTGAATTCGATGCTTTCCAGCTCGCAGCCCCGGGTGTTCACCGAGAGGCCGGTCTGTTTGCTGATGGAGACTTCGGCAAGCCCGGCGCCCAGCCCTTTCGCTATCTCAAGGGCCTCGGCGACCACGGCCTCGAGATGGGATTGATCCTGGCGGATTTGATCTTGCTGGTCCATAACTCACATCTGTATGAAGGGAAGGAAAGGGGCTAAGCATATCAGACCCCTGCGCCCAGCGGGAGAAGCTGGTAACATATCCGCCAAACGTGAATGACAGGAATACAGAGACCGATGAGTCAATATCAAGACGACAACGAGTGGGAAGACTGGGGCCCCAGCAAGAGCCAGCTCAAGCGTGATGCCGAGGCCTTGCAGAAGATGGGGGAAGAGATCGTCTCCCTGAGTCACAGCGAGCTGGAGAAGATCCCCCTGGATGAAGAGCTTGCCGAAGCGGTCGAGCTGGGTCGCAAGTTCAAGCCGAAGAAGGATGAGTCCTTCCGCCGCCATCTCCAGTTCATCGGCCGTCTGATGCGTAGCCGCGATGTCGCCCCCATCGAAGAGGCCCTCTCCATCATCAAGATGCGTCACTCCACCGTGAACGCCCGCCTGCACCGCCTCGAACAGTGGCGCGAGCGGCTGATCACCGAAGGCGACAGCGCCCTCAACGAGCTGATGTCCCAGTTCCACGAGCTGGATCGCCAGAAGCTGCGTCAGCTGATCCGCACCGCCAACAAGGAGCGGGAACTGAACAAGCCGCCGCTAGCCTATCGCGAGATGTACCAGTACCTGCGCGGTGAAATTGAAGATCTGTTGTAAGTGATGACTCACGTCCACCTCATGGCGGCGTGCAGTACACAATCAAACGGGGCCGAAATGGCCCCATTTTTTCATGCGATTTCCGCTCAGCTGCCCGCCATGCACTGGGTGTGAGTAGCGGGTTGCAGATAGGGTACCAGCAGGGGGGCCATCCCCTTGAGCACCTGTACAGGCAGCGCCGACGTGAAGCGGAACTTGTCGGACTGGCTGCCGGGTACATAGGCCGTCAGCGTGCCGAAGTGATCATCCCCGATGTAGAAGACGAACGTCGCAGTCCGGTTGCGAGCCAGTGAACTGGTCACATTGCCGTAGCGACCCACCGTCTCGATCCGGTTGTCCCCGGTCCCCGTCTTGCCCCCCAGGGCCAGGACAGTACCATCCTGCAAGGCGAAGGCCCCGGCGATGCGCCGCGCCGTCCCCCCTTCCACCACCTTGGAGAGTGCATTGCGCAAGGCGTTGGCCACCTCGACAGGCATCACCCGCTCCCCCTGGGTGTTCGCCGGCTCAAAGACGGTGGCGAAGGGGGTCCCCTTGGCAAAGGAGAGGTGCTCGATGCGCAGGGTCGGTGCACGAATGCCGCCGTTCTGGATGATCCCCATCAGCTCGGCCAACGCTGCAGGACGATCGCCCGAGCTGCCCAGTGCGGTCGCCAGGGACGGAACCAGGTGATCGAACGGGTAACCCAGGCGAGCCCAGCGCTGATGGATGTCGAGGAAGGCCTCAACCTCCAGCATGGTGCGGATCCGGCTGTCCCGGGCACTGCGATGACGGGTCTTGAACAGCCAGCTGTAGACCTCCTGACGCTCGTCACGGCTGGCGGTTACCGCATCGGTAAAGGTGGCCTTGTCAAACTCCTTGAGATAGGCAAGCAACCACAGCTCAAGTGGATGCACCCGTGCGATATAACCTTGATCCGGCAGAGAATATTTGCCGGGGCCGTAATTGGTATAGAGCTGCTCTATGCGCTTCTCGGTCAATTTCTCCCGCGGCAGGCGCTTGGCCAGGAAAGCGGCAAAGTCGGCCTGGGAGGCCTCTGGCATCAGATAGCGATGCACGGCGGCGAGACGCACCGCGCTGGGTTTGAGACCATCGAGGAAGGTATCGAGCTGCTCTTCTGCACTCTTGCCACGATATTTGCGCCAGAACCTCAGCAGATAGGTCTGGCCCTCTTTGTCAGCAAACTTGGCCAGGTACTCGGTACGGCGAGGATCCCTGTCATCTTTCAGCAACTGGGCACGATTTCCCTCCTTGTAGAGGCTGTAGCGGACGATATCCCGCATCAAGCGCACGAAGGGCAGGTTGATGGATTCCCGCAGCGCATCGCGAATGGGCGGGATGCGACCGTTGTCTTCCTTGCGGAAGTTGTTGAAGGTGTGCATGCCACCGCCGGTAAAGAAGCCTTCATAGGGGCTCGCGGAATACTTGCGGTCCAGCGCGGCCTCCAGCATCACCGGCAGGCTTCTGTCCTTGGCACTCATCAGATAGGCGATGGCCCAGCGGCTGATGTTGTCCTGATCGGACACTTCGATCTTTCGCAGGCTCTCCACTGGCATGTTGCCGTAGCTGTCATGCAACTCGGTGACAATCTCGAGATAGGTGGTCAGCACCCGCAACTTGGCGGTGGACCCCAGTTCAAGCTTGCTGCCTTCGTTGATGTCGAACGGCTGGTCCGTGTTGTCGGTCTGCACTCTGACCTTGACCCCTTCCGGCGTCTTCTCGAACAGGGTAAAGCTGTACTTCACATCCCCCGTCTTCTCCGGCGAGAGCAGTCGCTCACCAAACAGGCCCACCTGGGCTGCGAATGCAGGGTCTGCCAGTTGCTGCAGATAATGTGACACCTCGTTCTGCAGCGGCATATTGAGGGTGGTGTTGGCCGTCAGATCCATGCGGTCCAGATCATAAAGCTGCACCCCGAGCTGACGACTGAGACGAGTGCGAGCCACCTGCAGCCCCTTGTTGTTGTTGACTCGAGTGATGGCAGGTGCCTGCAGGAAATCGCGGAAGACCAGCTTGGCCTTGAGAGCCGACTCCATCAGGGGGGGCGTGATCATTCCCTCCTGCACGAAGAGTCGCAGATAGCTGTCTGTCAGGGTAGACAGTGCTTCTCTACCCTGCGCCAGGTAATAGGAAGGACGGCGGTGGGCGATCATCAGGGAGACAACCTGGCGCAAGGCAAGGCCCTGCTCGGCCAGGGTAGAATCCTGGTTGCGAGCGGGATCCAGCAGTCGATTCACCTCATCAACATTGGCGCCAAACCAGACCCAGAGGCCATCACCGAGACCGTGCACCTCGCCATAACCGGGCGCCGCAGAGAGCGGGACCGAGTTGAGGTAGGCCCAGGCAACCAGCTTGCGGGCCTCCAGGGTCTCGGGCCCCAGCCGATAGGCACGAACGCTGGCCGAGACCATCTGGCGGATCTTCTCGGTCGGCGAAACGGTCAGTCCATCGGGAGAATGACGATACTTTTCCACCTGGGTCGCCAGGGTACTGCCGCCAGCAGATTGATCCTGCATATCCAGCGCCTTGCCCACCTGAGACAGCGCCGCCTTGGCAAAGCGCGGCCAGTCTACGGCCGGGTTGGCCAGCGGTTCCTTGTTGCTCAGGAGTTCACGGTTCTCGATAAACAGCAGAGACTGGATGACCAGGGGCGGTATGGCATTGAAATCCGGATAGTAATGAGTCGGATACTTGTACTGGTAGAAAGGCTCGGCACGGCAGTCATAGAGTGTCAATCCTGCCTGGACCTTCTCGGTATAAGGCACGAAGAAACCGTGGCTGGCGTAGTTGTAGAGCGCATCGGAAAAACGGACCTGTTCGCTCACCTGGTAGCCACGATGAACGAGACGTTCCTGGATCATGGGCATCAGCACATAACCGAGTCGCTTGTCGAACGGGCCGTCGTCGGGGAAGGCAATTTGCTTGCTGGGGCCGGGTTCGATCTGATAGGTCAGGGTGGCCGCATAGCGTGAGATCTCCTGTGACTGCAGCCGGGAGGTCTTCATTTCATAACCCACCAGGGCGACCACGGCAGCCAGGCAAAGCAAGAAGATAAAACAGAACAACCAGCGCCACCAGGGTCGGCGTTTACGCTGCTGTTGCCCGTCCGTATTAGGTACGGATGAATCCTGAGATGCCACTTTATTTGAATCCGTCTGTTTTGATGCGCCCATATCAGCCCCACCATGGTTGCGCAATTTATTGTCTTTCAATCAAGCTTAGTCGTTTCAAGTCAAGGGCTTGAAATCTATTGACCGCTTTGCAGCGATGTTAACAGGGCGATTGTGAAAATGGGAGCCGATTGTTGCAACGCGGCAAGAGATCCGAGCTGCGGCATGAAAATGAAACACCGGCCAGAGGCCGGTGTTGACGAGAGCGGGGCGGTATTATTTGCTGGTGCTCATACTCTTCAGCTTGGTACTCAGCTCCTTGCGCTCCTTGGAAAGCTCGGCATTTTTGATGATATGGTCATCTACGCGCTCTTCATAATCGGTACGCATGTTGGCGATGATGGCCTGAACCTCGTCAATGCTCATACCGGGCTTGATATAGTCACTCAGGTTGTCGAGCAACAGTACCCGCTTCTGGTTGTCACGGATCTTTTTCTCGTTGTCCGCGATTTCACGCTTGAGCTTGTTCTGACGACGGGACATACGCACATATTCCAGCACATCGTTGAAGGTTGACTTGTTTACTTGTTCCATATCGGTACCACTGAGTGAAGGTGAATAAAAACAGGCGGAGAGTCCCATACCAGAAAAAGAAACCGAAACCATGGCACGGGCAAACCCGGAATGCCCCTTACTCTACCGAGTTATGATTCAGATACAACCCCAATCGCAGCGCGGGCGGCGGGTTTAGACAGAACGGCTCCGACTGGGTTATTACGCTAAAAATGATGAAAACGGAGAGAGCCAACATGTGGGTTCAATGTGGCCAGAGCAGGCGCAACTTTATTCCGGTACAGGCAACAAGTGAACGTGAACGACGAACAGCACCATAGTGCCCGCTTGCCCTCCAGTGAGGGCTGAATTTCAGGCAATAAAAAACCCCGCTCGAGTGAGCGGGGTTTCTTGTATTGGGTGCCTGGCAGTGTCCTACTCTCGCA
>NZ_JBFOCP010000007.1:0-6623 GCF_040907855.1 Aeromonas sp. s4
GGGTCTGAAATTGATACCGAAGGAAGTGCGCACTAAAGTAGCGTAAACAAGACGCCGGTTTGAGGCCGGTGTCAGGCGATAACTAGATCTGTACAGTCAGAATGAGCTTTACTATTCGAATCTACGGGGTTGAGAAATTAAATTTAAATATTTTTCATGGCATTATCTCATGCTTCTTTTCATTTTCATATTTTCTAAAAACAGCTGAATTTCGTTGGTCGTTATTTATATTTGAACCAGTTAGACGAGCTTGAGTTAAATCGCTACCTGTCAGTGTGGCATCTTGAAAATTTGCATTTGTAAAATCAACTCCACCAAGATCTGATTGGGTAAGATCAGCATTCTCAAGATTGGCTTCAATTAAAATCGCCCCCTTAAAATCAGCGCCACTAAGTCGAGCATTCCTTAAATTTGCTCGAGAAAGTAATGAATTATGAAGCTTTGCATCTGTTAAATATGCTTCAGTTAAATCGGAGCCCTCTAAGTTTGCTTTACTTAAGTCTGCCATTTGGAAATTCACATTCTTTAGGCTGGTATTATTCTGGTTATGTGTATCTGAAGTTAATGTGGTTAATTGTGCGTCAATTAGGATTGCGTGACTTAGACTTGCGTCATCAAGAATTGCTCCATTAAAACAAGCACCTTGTAAATTTGCCTGATCTAAATTTGCATCTTGTAAATTGGCCCCCCGAAAACTTGCACCTTGAAGATTAGCTCTTTTTAAATTTGCACCTTTTAAATTGGCTTCATCCAAGTTTGCCCCTTGAAGGTTTGCGCCCTCCAAATTTAAAGAGTTAAATGATGCCTTTCTTAAATCACTATATTCTAAAGATGCATGTTTTAAATTTAAGTTTCTTAGTTGATGGCTATCTAGAAGCTTGAAACCAGTTAATAAATATCCCTTTTTCTCATTGAAGAATAGCCCTACTTTGTATTGATTTACAGTTTTAATAAATTTAAGAATGTTATCAGTCTTATTGAATGGATCTCTTCCATCTGTAAGAATACCAAGTTCAACGCCATAAACTATCAGGAACTCTCTAATGCTTAAATGTGAGAATCTAAATTCACCGTATGAATTTCTATTTAGCAGAGAGTTTGTACCAATATCTATATGGTCAATTCCCTCGATAACTCGCTCTGCGGGATCATTTAATAAAATAATATGAGATTCACGATGACATAATTGCTGAATATGCTTTAAAGCTACGGTGTGAGTACCTTGTCGCTGCATCGTTTCAGCTAACCAGATACAAGCTTTAAGCAAGTCTTCCTTATTAAGTCGTTTGTTGTGATGTGTTCTTAATTTGATGACTTCACGATTTAACCATGTATCTACTAAACCTTTATATAATTCATACTCGGTTGCTCCCTGTCGGTGGCTTTCCAATAAGGTCTCTATATGGGACAATAAAAACGGTCTGAATTGAAGTGAACCTATACTTTTTATCGATTGCTTAGCATCATGTAACTTTGGATTTTGAAATTTATTAAATATGAACTTTAATCTTCTGGGGTAACGCGCTTCCAAATACGCATCCACCTGTTCATCTGTAAATAAAGAAAGATAAATCAATGGGCAATCATAATTATTGAATGATATCTTCCCCATAGTATTGAATGCAGATTCTGCTATTGCAGGAAAAAACTGTGTGCGACAAGTAATTATTACACGGTAAAAACAACTAGTTGCTTCAAGTATCCTTGTTAATCGATTAATTGTACCTCCTTGCTTACACTGAGTATCTTCATCCAATGAATCTAACAAGAGAACAGTTTGAGTTTTGTTTTCTATTTTACTAATGTCACTTAAGGTCGTTTCTCCTAATTTTAGGAGTTTACATTGGTAAGTTTTTGGCCAGAAAGACATTAAATGGCTAAGCTTAATCATCATCAACAAGGAGGTTTTCCCCATACCAGCATCGGCGAGGACAAACATCTGGCTCGCACCATCTCTAGTTAATATATCTCGATTAAAAAATTTGTTTATAGTTTCAAAAATCCCAGCTCTTATTGATGATATAGTTTCATCCTCAAGCTCATCTGCAGGATTAACCTGTTGACAGTCAGGTTGAATGTAAAACTTAGCAAGTTCTTGACAATCTCCAAAAACATCATTAATTCTAATTAATTCTCTATTTCTATTGTCAATGTTGTTTTTTAATACGCTAGTTAGTGCCTTTAATAATTTAGTCGCCACTTTTGTAGAAATAAAACTAGTTGTTTCCATGGGGCCTCAAAGGTTGCTAAGGATGAAAATAAAATATAGAGCTTTGATGAAGCTAGAAATCATGTTTAAGTCGTCATGTAGAGGCGGTAAGCAGTTAATGCCGTACTCCATGAAAGAGAATTGAACCATAATAGGTGTCATATAAACATATAAAAATTACTTCTTATTTCAGAGAAACCATCAGCACGGTTCAAAAAAGTTAATGAATCGGCAATGGAGAGGATAGGTAAGTCTACAGCCCCTGAATATCAGCCTCCAGTTTGTTACGTTTTCTCTGTGGTGTGGCTCTGGTCTGACTCATAGCTGACTTCGGCAAGAGGAGAATTAACAAACTGCTATCACGGTATAAATAGGATATTCACCAGCCAGTCTACCTTCAATCAGTTGTCGCTGGATTTATTGGCTGGATTGCCTAGCTTTGATCTTAACCATATATTTATATCGCGGATAACCTCTTTGCGCAGGCTTTTCCCGTCGCTGTCTTTCAACCCATGATCCAGTGCTTCGTAACGCCGATACTCGATATTGTTCTTCCCGAGTTCTTTAAGGCGCTGCACCAACTCATCTGTTTTTTGCGGTGATACCGAAGTATCCATTCCCCCCTGCACGATCAGCAAAGGAGACTTTACCTTTTTAAGGATATCAAACTGATCGATGGAGAGCATCTGCTGCCACCAATGATAACCGTGTCCACTCACGTCAAGCTCAAAGGGTTTGCTGTTAAGAACATGCTCGGCAAACCCTTTGAAATCGTCGATCTCTTTTCTCGCCTCATCGGGGTTGTTATGTTTGACAGCGATACTGTGTGAGACGTCATCGATAAACCAGCGGCCACCACCATTAAAGGCGATGGTGGCATCGATAGAGTCAATATCTGCGCTCACCCGGTTGGCGATAACGGCACCTTCACTGCCGCCCAAGAGGATAAATGTCTTGTATTGCCCATCTTTTCTAACGATATCGAGCACTGTTTTGATATCCGCGACCCGCTGCGCAGGGTTGTCCTTTTCAAGGTACTGAGCAGGGCAATCCTTGCGTTCGGCATCTTTACTGTATTTTAATTTGCGATTAATGCCGTACTTTTCGATTAGCAACACATCAGCTTCTGGCCAGACATTTTTATACTCGGTGAGTATGGACTCTATTTTCAAGACACTATTGCAATCAGAGCCTTGCAGGATCAACAGCAGTGTATCTGTGTCATGGATATGTTGGACAAGATAATAGGAGATAAACGAACCATCATCCCTGCTGGCTGTGCGAGTCATGATCTCCTGAGAGTTCACCGAACTCGTCAAAAAGAGAAAACCAAAAAATATTAATAGAACTTTCATGTTGAATATTATGGTTGTATTTTTTTTATGATTGATACCAAGAAGAATGTGGCAATCACATGCTATCAATCTTATCGGTTTATCTATTTGGGAATATTGAATTATTTAAATTTCATAGGCTAAACCTTGCTTGTTTCTGAGCACTAGCTGATAGGCGTGATCTCGCAATAAAAACATCATCAACTCAATATCCTTAAGTTGGGATAATTTGATAGGATGGGCTTCCCATCGAGGTGGGGGGTGACCGGCATCGTTACAATGAGCAAGATATATTCGTTGTTTGCTCCGATACAGGGCGAAAAAGCTCATGTTACATTGCTTAGCTATAGATAAATAAGGCTCAAAAGAAAGTTCATACAAATTCATTTCATCATATTCAGTTGAGCTTATATAACGAGACATCTCGTAATATGAATCAGGTAAGCTCGCGTCTTGGCTTATTGAATCAAATAACTTGATAACTTCTTGAATATGAGAAAGCTTTATTATTGGTTTTCTTTTCAAACTTTTACCTCTTTGGTCGTGATCTTCCCAACATTCAGGCAAGGCTACCGCCCCTGAATTTCAGCCTCCAGCCTGCTGCGCTTTCCCTGTGGCTCCGGTCTGGTTCATGGCTGACTCCGACAAGAGGTGATCCCGATTGCCATGTTACCGAACGGAGCTGGTTAGGGAAGGGGGAGCGGGCGATTTCTCGGGCAAGATCAATAAATTGGGGGGTGGGGGCTGCGGGGGCCTGCGGCAGGTTGGATAAGAGGGATCTCAAGGCCGACGCTTTCCCGCTTCCCGCTTCCCGCTTCCCGCTTCCCGCTTCCCGCTCAACGCTCAAGGCCCAACGCCCAACATTCACGGTGTATGGATGGGGGAGTGAGCAAGGCCATTGCCCTGCCGAGGGCCATGCGGTGCAGCCGAGAGGGTCGGCCTGGCACGGACGAGCAGGTGGTTGGGACGGGGTGAAAGACCCGCGGGTTCAGTCGACGACTCGAATTTGAAACCCGCTCAGACGCCCATGCACCACCCAAAAGAGGGGCCCGCTGCCGGTGACGGCAGGGGCCCGTTTTTATTGTTAGCGCACGGTCTTTGGGTCTGGTTTCCTCCGTGAAGGCTTAGCGGGCGAGCAGGGGTTGGCCGCTGGTCAGGGCGGTGCTGGTTGGCCGGGTGGCGGGATGCTGCTGGAACTGGCGTACCAGCCGCTCCAGATCCCCGAGCTGCTTCACGAGGGCAATGATGCCCTGCACGGCGTGGCGGCTGCCCTGGCTGGAGTCGTCGGCCAGACGCTTGATGTCCAGTACGCTGTGGTGGATGTCCTGGGTGACCAGGGACTGCTCCTGCACCGCCTGGGCTATCTGGTTGCTGCCTGCGGTCACCTGCAACAGGCGTTCGCTTATCTGTTGCAGGATATCGCCGGTGGCGGCGGCCTTGAGGCGGCAACTGGCGGAGAGCTGCTCCCCTTGCGCCATGGCCTGCTGGGCATCGTCGGCGCTGGCCTGCAAGAGGCTTATCATCTGCTGTATCTCGCCGGTGGAGGATTGGGTCTTGATGGCCAGGGTGCGGATTTCGTCCGCCACCACCGAGAAGCCGCGACCGGACTCGCCCGCCCGGGCCGCCTCGATGGCCGCATTGAGGGCCAGCAGGTTGGTCTGGTTGGCGATGTTGTTGATGACGTCCAGGATGCCGTCGATGGCGCGGCACTGGCTGGCCAGCGCCTCTATCACGGCGCGGGAGGTGAGCAGCTCGCCGTGAACCCCTTCCACCGCCGCCACGGTATCGAGCACGCTGCGATTGCCCTCCCGAAACAGCACGGCGGTGTTGTCCAGGCTGTCCGAGGAGGCGCTCGAGCTGTGGGAGACCTCGCGAATGGACGCCGTCATCTCGGTGATGGCGGTCGCGACCTGGTTGGTCTGGGCCTGCTGTTGTTGCAGGTTGCCGGTGATGGACTCGGCATTGTTCAGATCCGTCTGCGCCGCCTGCACGATCTGCTGGCAGGTCTGCTGGGTGCGGGCCAGCACCGCATTGAACTCGGCCTGGTTCATCTTCATGGCGAGCTCGACTGCAGCCAGACGATCGACCCGGCCGGTATACAGCAGTTGCATCAAGGGGTTGTCGAAACGGTGGCGGGCCAGGGTCTCCAGCCGGGCGAGGCGCCGGGAGAGGGTCTGGCAGATGACGAGCGCAACCACCAGGGGCAGGGCTCCGATGAGCAGAGGCCAGCCCGGACCGTGCTGATAGCCGAGGGTGACCAGACTGGCCAGCAACGCCATCAGGCAGAGGTGGATCCCCAGGGTGTGGCAGCAGGGAGGCAGGCGCAGGGCCCGGGGGGTCTTGCCGCGGCGCATCTCGTCATAGACCCGCTCCGCACGCTGCTTGACCGCGTCGTCCGGCGCCGTGCGCACCGACTGGTACTCCACCACCTTGCCGCTTGCGTCCTGAATGGGGGTGACGAAGGCGTTGACCCAGTAGTGATCCCCGTTCTTGCAGCGGTTCTTGACCGGGCCCATCCAGCTTTTGCCTTCCCGCAGATGGCGCCACATGTCGGCAAACGCCTGGGGGGGCATGTCGGGGTGGCGGACCAGGTTGTGGGGCGCCCCTTGCAGCTCCTCCAGGGTGAAGCCGGCTATCTGGCAGAACTCGTCGTTGGCATAGGTGATGCGGCTCTCCAGATCCGTGGTGGAAATCAGGTTCTGGTGCGACGGGTAGAGGCGCTCACGCTGGGTAACGGGTTGATTGACTCTCATGGTACTTCCTGCCTGACAGAGGAAAGAGAGTCTGGTTGCAATTCGTACACCAGAGTGCCCAAAAACGCTTAAATTGCGCTCTATATGTCTCTTTTGCGCTCAAAACCCGTAGTGGGGGGAACATGGCCCGGGCTCGCGTCCGCCCCTGCCGTCAGGATTCGCTTTTTGGGAGCCGTTTTGGCAATGGCGGGGCGGGTTTCGCAATTTGGCAAGGCGGGGCCTGGGCCTCCGCCAGCCTCAGGCGGGCAGATCCGGCTCGCTGACCGGAGCCGGCATCTGGGTCTCTATCTGCAGATGGGTGGAGAGCAGGGTCTTCAGATCCTGCAG
>NZ_JBFOCP010000008.1:0-26817 GCF_040907855.1 Aeromonas sp. s4
GGCATGCTCATCGACCCGCCCCCTGCCAGGTCGCCCTTGAGGGGTCGGGTCCGAGGTAACGGGCACGCGGCGATGCGGCGTGCCCTCAAGACTCAGCGAAGGCGCTCCATTACCTGGCCAGTTGCGTCAAGATGGCGTGGGCCGCCTTGATGCGCGCCTCGTTGGGGTAGTTGCGATTGGCCAGCATGACGACGCCGATCCCTTTGGCCGGCACGAAGGCCACATAGGCCCCGAAGCCATTGGTCGAGCCGGTCTTGTTGAAGAGCACAGGGTGCCCTGTTGCAGCGGGCGCGGGCGCCGCCGGGTTGGCATTGTAAATCATCGCCGGGGAGTTGCCCGCCAGCAGCATCTGCTCGCTGACGGGATAGGCGTAACGCTCCCAGCCCAGTCCCTGGGTCATCTCCCCCACCGCATACTGGCCCTGGTGAGTCAGGTCGATGGCCTGCTGCATGGCCGCATTATCCACCCCGCTGATGCTGGCCTTCACAAAGCGCAGCAGATCCGCCGAGCTGGTCTTGATGCCGTAGGCCTCGTCCGCCAGCATGCCGGGAGTGACGCGGATCGGCTTGTCCTCCTTCGAGTAGCCGTAGGCGTAGTGCCCCATGGCCTGCTCGGGCACATTGAGGTAGGTATGGTACAGGCCAAGCCCCGGCAGGATCGTCTGCTCCATCAGGCGATCGAACGGCTGCTTCATGCTGCTCGCCGCCAGATAGCCAAAGAGCCCGATGCTGGGGTTGGCGTACTGGCGATGGGAACCCGGCGAGTAGGCTGGGGTCCACTGGCGGTAGTAGGCCTGCATCTTCTCGAGCGAATCCACCTCCTCGGGGAATTGCAGCGGCAAGCCGCCCGCGCTGTAGGTAGCCAGCTCCCCCATGGTGATGTTGTCAAAGGCGGATCCCTTGAGCCAGGGGGCGAACAGACTCGCCTTGTCATCGAGCTCGAAGCCCCCCTGCACCACGGCGTAGGCCCCCAGCGTCGCGGTCAGGGTCTTGCTCACGGAACCTATCTCGAACAGGGTCTGCTCGCTGACACCGACCGCGCGCTCCCGATCGGCCACACCGTAGTTGAAATAGTGGGCCTTGCCATCCTTGAGCACGGCCACCGCCATGCCCGGGATCCTGTGCTCCTTGAGCAGCGGCCGGATGCTGGCATCCACCACGGGGCGCAGGGGATCGGTCGCCGCCTTGTCACCGGCATGAGCCAGGCCGGCCCACATCAGGGTGGCCAGAGCGCCCCACAGGATGGATTGTCGTTGTTGCATTGCATGTCTCCTGACTGTCGTTAGCAAAGTATCGCCATGGCGGCGAGTGATGAACCCAGCATAGTCCCACGAGGTGTGCTGCCGATGAGGCTCTGTGAAGTCAGTGTGAAGCCGCCCCCTCTTTTTACCCATGAAAAAGGGGAGCCATGGCTCCCCTTCAATCACCTTGCAACGCGGGCTTATTTCTTGCCCGGGTTGTCCCAGATCCCCTCTTCCAGCTGGCTGCGCAGCTCCGGGTATTTGTTGGCATCGAAGGTCGGCACGCGGCCCACCTTGAGCTGGTCGTTGTAGTCCTTGGCCAGCTTGATGGCGACGCCGGAGAGCAGCAGGATGGCCACCAGGTTGACGATGGCCATCAGCCCCATGGAGACATCCGCCAGAGCCCACACGGTCGGCAGCTCGCCCACGGAGCCGAACATCACCATGCCCAGCACGAACATCCGGAACAGCATCAGGCCGCCCTTATGGTTGTGCTCGAGGAACACCAGGTTGGTCTCCGCATAGGAGTAGTTCGCCACGATGGAGGTGAAGGCGAAGAAGAAGATGGCCGCTGCGATGAAGATGTTGCCACCGCCGCCCACCTGGGAGGAGAGCGCGCGCTGGGTCAGCTCGACACCGGTCACGCCGGAACCCGGCTCGAACTGGCCGGACATCAGGATGATGGCGGCAGTACAGGTACAGATGACGATGGTATCGAGGAAGACCCCCAGCATCTGCACATAACCCTGGGAGGCCGGGTGCGGCGGATAGGGGGTGGCGGTGGCGGCAGCGTTGGGGGCAGAGCCCATGCCCGCCTCGTTGGAGAAGAGGCCGCGCTTGATGCCGTTGATCATCGCCTGGGAGATGGCATAGCCCATGGCGCCGGAACCTGCCTGCTCGATGCCGAACGCAGACTTGATGATGAGGGCGAAGATACCCGGCAGCTCGCTGATGTTCATGAACACCACGAACAACGCCATCAGGATATAGGCGATCGCCATGAAGGGCACCACCAGCTCGGCAAAGCGGGCGATGCCGCGAATGCCGCCGAAGATGATGAGACCGGAGAGCACCACCAGGGCCAGACCGCTCACCCAGTCAGGGATGCCGAAGGCGACGTTCATGGCCAGGCTGATGGAATTGGCCTGCACCGCGTTGAACACCAGACCGAAGGCCAGCAGCAGGCAGAGGGAGAAGACCACCCCCATCCAGCGCATGCCGAGGCCGCGTTCCATGTAGTAGGCGGGACCGCCCCGGTAGTTGCCATCCTCATCCTTGACCTTGTAGAGCTGGGCCAGGGTGCTTTCCACGAAGGCGGTGGCCATGCCGATGAAGGCGATCAGCCACATCCAGAAGACGGCGCCAGGGCCACCCAGATAGATGGCGACGGCCACACCGGCCAGATTGCCCGTCCCGACGCGTGCCGCCAGGCTGGTACACAGAGCCTGGAAGGAGGAGATGCCGGCGCTGTCGGATTTGCGACTGTTGCGCAGGACCGAGAACATGTGGCCGAAGTGGCGGATCTGGATAAAGCCCAGACGGAAGGTAAAGAAGATACCGACCCCGATCAGCAGGTAAATGAGCACGGCTCCCCACATCAGGTCGTTAATCATTGCAATCAAGGTGTCCATAATTCTCTCGTTGTTATCACATCCATGGCCAGTCTGCGCTGACCGCTCTCTGTCAATTTCCGAACCAGCATTGCGCCGAAGGGGCGGAATCTAGCATAGCGAGGGAATTCAGAATAGTGACAGGGCTCACTGGGGAGACAAAAAACGAGCAATTTGATGCAAAAAAGCTTCATTTAGCACGCAATAAATCAACAAAAATTGATGTGCAACCCAGCCCCTCACAAATTAGAGCCAATAGAGAACCATTTTACAACTCATCCCATGGGGGTAAAAACCGCTGAGTGAAACGACATCAGGGAGACAAGCGTTTGCCTCTCATGCCTCATCGGCAAGGGGTTGTAACGCAAAACGTTTTACACGTAATTAAATTTCAAGTAGCTGACAGAACTATTTATGTGATCTCCCGCACAAATTCATGAATCCACCAAAATAATTGCGCTTTTCCATGTCGGAGCCAGCCGCCACACCATGAATAAAACTCGTTTTTTATCAAACACTTTCACTCGACAGCCGGTACCGCTTTCACCACCTGGCTGATTCGCATACAAGCCCCCCTATTGCAGGATGCGCTACATCCGTATTAATTAGGCAGGCAATGACGATGGGGCCTGCCCATCGCCCCTTTCTGAGCCTGAGCCGCCGGGATCTTGTAATTTAATTTCAGAACTGCCGTCTCATGCCCACCACCCTGGGATTGCTCCCTCATAAAGAGATGATATTTGCCATGGCCGATAAATTGACCCAGCTGAAAGCCCTGACCACAGTGGTTGCCGATACCGGCGACATCGAAGCCATCAAGCGCTACCAGCCCATCGATGCCACCACCAACCCCTCTCTGGTACTCAAGGCCTCCGAGATCCCCGAGTACGCAGCCCTGATCCAGGACGCCATTGCCTGGGCCAAATCCCAGAGCCAGGACAAGGCACAGCAAATCATCGACGCAGGCGACAAGCTGGCGGTCAACATCGGCCTCGAAGTGCTGAAAATCGTCCCGGGCCGCATCTCCACCGAAGTGGACGCCCGCCTCTCCTTCGACACCAATGCCAGCATCGCCAAGGCCCGCAAGCTGATCCGCCTCTACAACGAAGCCGGCATCAGCAATGATCGCATCCTGATCAAGCTGGCCTCCACCTGGGAAGGGATCCGTGCCGCCGAGGTGCTGGAGAAAGAGGGTATCCAGTGCAACCTGACCCTGCTGTTCTCCTTCGCCCAGGCTCGCGCCTGTGCCGAAGCCGGCGCCTTCCTCATCTCCCCCTTCGTCGGTCGCATCCTCGACTGGTACAAGGCCAAGAACGGCCGTGATTACACCGCCAGTGAAGATCCGGGCGTGGTCTCCGTCACCGCCATCTACAACTACTACAAGCAGCACGACTACCCGACCGTTGTCATGGGCGCGAGCTTCCGCAACACCGGCGAAATCCTGGAACTGGCCGGCTGCGACCGCCTGACCATTGGCCCCGCTTTGCTGGAAGAGCTGAGCAAGGCCGAAGGCACCGTGGTGCGCAAGCTGGACTACACCGGCGAGCGCACAGCCAAACCGGCCCCGATGACCGAAGCCGAATTCCGCTGGGAGCTGAACCAGGACGCCATGGCCGTCGAGAAGCTAGGGGAAGGCATCCGCCTGTTCGCCATCGACCAGGGCAAGCTGGAAACCATGCTGGCAAGCCACCTGTAAGGCTGCTCGCCACACGGCTCTCACAGAGCGAAGTGGCGCCGCAAAAACCGGGCTCCCGAAAGGGCAGCCCGGTTTTTTTGTGCCTGTTTCCGGTTGTCACAACTTCGTCATAAAAACGTTTTATTTTCAAAGGCGTCGTGTTATACGGATGGTGAAAACCATAAAACCAAGGAGGGAGCCATGGACATGTTCAACTTCGATTTTGACGAGGTCGTTGAGCTGGGTTCACGTAGCCGCGGGACAACGGGAAAAAAACGCAAATGGCGTGAGATTGAGGCGCTTAAAGACAAGCACCGCCTGCAAAAGGAGCTGCAGGCCATCGACATCGCCTATGAAGGATCGGACGACCTGGAGCTCTGATACGCCCACGTCGCCCATGTTTCACTCCAGCGAGTGGAGCCATAAAAACAGCGCCCCGGATTGACCGGGGCGCTGTTTTTATGGGTGAACCTCCTGTCAGGCTGCAGGCAGCGAAAGCTGTTTGGCCAGCGCCTGGAAGTGCTGGCTTACCTCCGCCCCGAACAGGGGATCATTGATGGCCCGGTTCTGCCAGAGCTGTTCGAGATGACGCCAGTCATCCTCGGTCAGGGAGTCGCGCAGATGGGGGAAGATGACCCCTTCCTCATAGTTCATGTGCGCCTCCTGCTGCTCGATGAACTGCTCCAGACGGGCCACGAACTGATCCAGCGGGATGACCGCATCCATCAGGATCATCTCCACCATCTCCTTGAGCTCGGTCCCTGCATCCAGCAGACGGGCGTGCTCCTCGTGCAGCCGGTTGGCCACTTCCCCCTCCACCACCCTGTATTTCAGGTAGTAGTCATAAATCATGTCTTCCTTCGGGTGGTGGTACTTGTCGGATACCTCGCGCAGATAATCCACCACATCCCGCAGCAGGAAATAGCTCACCGGCTGCTCATTGCGAATGGCCGCCAGCTTTTGCTTGAGCAGCGTCAGCAACCGGGTGATGTTGAGGTGGTCCTTATGCAGACTGGATAACATGGGCACTCCTTGCACTGAAATGAGAAAACGTCTGTCTCGAGTATACGGTCATTTATTGCCTGAACTTTGCACTCAATCAAGTCGGATGCAGACAGCGGCTGCACCAGCCTCTCACCACAGAGGGCACAGGGGAGACCTTTTCCCCTGTGCATTTACGGCGTCAGGCCGCCGGATCGGCGCAGACCGAGAGCCAGTCGATGGGACTGCGTCCCTGCAGGACCAACAGGCGATTGGCCTCGGAGAAGTGGCCGCAACCGATGAAACCGCGATGGGCAGAGAGCGGGCTGGGATGGGGGGCGCTCAGCACATGGTGGCGCGACCGGTCGATGAAGCGCCCTTTCTTCTGGGCATGAGCGCCCCACAGCAGGAAGACGACGCCCTGGCAATGGGCATTGATCCGCTCGATGACTCGATCGGTAAAAGTCTCCCACCCCAGGTGGGCGTGAGAGTGCGCCATGCCAGCCTGTACCGTCAGCACCGTATTGAGCAGCAGCACTCCCTGTCTGGCCCAGGATTCCAGGAATCCGTGATTGGGTGTGACAAAACCCGGCAGATCCCGCTGCATCTCCTTGTAGATGTTGACGAGGGACGGCGGCGTGCGCACTCCGGGCAAGACGGAGAAACAGAGGCCGTGCGCCTGGTCCGGTCCGTGATAGGGATCCTGCCCCAGGATCACCACCTTGACGTCATCCAACTCGGTCAGTTTGAAGGCATTGAATACCTCGGTCGCCGGGGGATAGATCACCTTGCCCGCCTCCCGCTCGGCCCTGACGGTGGCCAGGGTGTCCATGAAATACGCCTGCTCTTTCTCCGAACCAATCACATCTTTCCAGGTCAGCACACCCGTCTCCTCTCGTTGTGGATCCACTCCTTCCATCCTGGCTGGCATGCCAGCCTCTCCCCACTCCCCGCCTTCTGTCCAGCTTGGCACCGCTATCTCCTCGGTCAATAGAGCAAGGGGCTCAGGATAGGGTCCTCGCCCCCAAGACGCAACCGCATGGAGGTCAGGCTCAGCCTTGCCAGCCTGGGAAGTGGCGGCGGCGTTCACGGGCAATGACCGAGGCTGCGTCGACACAGGAATAACAGGACGTCCTTCGGACAGGCCTCTGGGCAGGCCGGTTTTCGCTGACGCCAGAAATAAACCCTAAAGGTGTAGTTAAATTACTAGATATGAATAATAAAAAATGCATAATTCATATATCTTACAAAAACAGAAAAATGATCTGTTTTTGATTCAACTCAATGATTTAATCCCTTTCAATGCACGCAAAATGGGGCTTTATTGATTTGGATCAATTTTCGTAATATTACCGTCGTGGTATATATGGCCCCAACGAAGTAAAGGTGTAAGGCAAGGCCCCGTTAAATCATTCCTTCCAAGAGGTGGTTTAAAAACATCAGGGTAATGTGCTTACCGTTGAATCCGCTTTCCTATGAGGAGTCATACCATGATCAAGGGCATCCAAATCACCCAGTCCACCAACGCCGCTCTGCTGAACTCTTTCTGGCTGCTGGACGAAGAGAAACAACAGGCTCGCTGCATCTGCGCCAAGGGCGACAGCTTTGCCGCCGATCAGGAAGTCAGCCTCTCCGACCTGGGTCAATTCGAATACCGTGAACTGCCGGTTCAGCAAGAGCCTGTGGTCGAAGGGGGTCAGCACCTGAACGTCAACGTACTGCGCCGCGAAACCCTGGAAGACGCCATCGCCAACCCGGAAAAATACCCGCAGCTCACCATCCGCGTCTCCGGTTACGCCGTGCGTTTCAACGCCCTGACCCCGGAGCAGCAGCGTGACGTGGTCACCCGCACCTTCACCCAGAGCCTGTAAGGCGCCCTGCGTAAAGAGATAAAAAAACGGCCCCCTCGGGCCGTTTTTTCATGGGTGATAATCGCCGCCGGAACCTGGGTCAGCTTCGCAGGTCCACCGGCCTTGCCACCACGGGTTTCGCCAGGGCGTCCTGCATGGTGGCCTCGTCGAGCTGATCGCAGTAACGGGCCACCACCAGGGTCGCCACCCCGTTGCCGATGAGGTTGGTCAGGGCGCGCGCCTCCGACATGAAGCGATCAATCCCGAGGATCAGCGCCAGCCCGGCCAGCGGCAGATGCCCTACCGCCGAGATGGTGGCTGCCAGCACGATGAAGCCACTCCCCGTGACTCCGGCCGCACCCTTGGAGGAGATAAGCAGCACCACCAGCAGGGTGAGCTGATGGAACAGGTCCAGCGGGGTGTTGGTCGCCTGGGCGATGAAGACGGCTGCCATGGTCAGATAGATGGAGGTGCCGTCCAGGTTGAATGAGTAACCGGTCGGGATCACCAGACCCACCACCGATTTCTTGCAGCCCAGCGCCTCCATTTTCACCAGCATGCGCGGCAATACGGATTCCGACGAGGATGTTCCGAGCACGATCAACAGCTCTTCCCGGATATAGGCAATAAAGCGCACAATGCTGAAGCCATTGGCTTTGGCGATACTGCCGAGCACCAGGAAAATAAACAGCAGGCAGGTCAGATAGAAGCTAGCAATTAATTGCCCCAGCTGCACCAAAGAACCAATACCGTATTTCCCTATGGTAAATGCCATGGCACCAAATGCCCCGATCGGCGCCAGTTTCATGATCATGTTGATGATGCCGAAAATAACCTGGGAGAAACCATCGATGATATTGAAGATGGGTTTTCCCTTCTCCCCGATATGATGCAGGGAAAATCCGAACAGGACGGCAAGCAGCAACACCTGGAGTATATTGCCGCCGGCAAAGGCACCGATGACGCTGGCCGGTATCACATCCAGCAGGAAGGGAATTATCCCCTGGGACTGGGCCTGATCCGCATAGACGGAGATGGCGCTGGCGTCGAGTGAGGAGGGATCCACATTCATACCGGCCCCGGGATGCAGCACGTTGACCACGCACAGACCGATGATCAGGGCCAGGGTGCTCACCACTTCAAAATAGATCAGCGCAATGGCACCGGTTTTGCCCACCGCCTTCATGCTTTCCATGCCGGCAATGCCGGTGACCACGGTACAGAAAATGACGGGGGCGATGATCATCTTGATTAATTTAACGAAGCCATCACCAAGGGGTTTCATATCTGCGCCCAGACTCGGATAGACATGTCCCAGACATATTCCGATGGTGATTGCCAATATCACCTGAAAATAGAGGCTACTGACAATTTTCTTGTGCATGCTCAACGTCCTGTTAATAAGTGTGACTCCACTGACAGCAAATAACGCATGCAGCAGTCTGCGGCGAGAAATAGGGTTATCTCACCCGCTTCATACCTTTTTGCCATCCTGACGGTCGCTACTTTTGCATGTCATAAGAAGCAAATAAGAGACATCAATCACACAATATATTTAACATCATTAACACCACGGAAACATGTTCGCAATGGACGCCGAAGAGCACCAAATGAAAATGACGGAAATAAAAATGCCCCGCATGGCGGGGCATTTTTGATAGTAAAAATCGCGATCAGGCGGAGGTATCGAGGGGCTCGAAGCCCTTGACGAGATCGTCGATGGCCTTCATCTGCTTGAGGAAGCCTTCCAGCTTCTCCAGCGGCAAGGCGCTCGGGCCGTCGCAGCGGGCAATTTTCGGATCCGGGTGGGATTCGATAAAGAGACCGGCCAGGCCCACCGCCATGCCGGCACGAGCCAGCTCGGTCACCTGCTCGCGGCGACCGCCGGAGGCCGCCCCCAGGGGATCACGGCACTGCAGGGAGTGGGTGACGTCAAAGATGACCGGATAGCCGCCGGTGCTCTTCTTCATGACGCCCAGGCCCAGCATGTCCACCACCAGGTTGTCATAGCCGAAGTTGGCACCGCGCTCGCAGAGGATCAGGCGATCGTTGCCACACTCCTCGAACTTGTCGGTGATGTTCTTCATCTGGCTTGGGCTCAGGAATTGCGGCTTCTTGATGTTGATGACGTTGCCGGTGCGGGCCATGGCCTCCACCAGATCGGTCTGGCGCGCCAGGAAGGCGGGCAGCTGGATGACGTCGACCACCTCGGCGACCGGTTTGGCCTGATGAGGCTCATGCAGATCGGAGATCACCGGCATGCCGAAGGTCGCTTTCAGCTCCTGGAAGATCTTCATCCCCTCTTCCAGACCCGGGCCGCGATAGGAGTGGATGGAGGAGCGGTTGGCCTTGTCCCAGCTCGCCTTGAACACGAACGGGATGCCGAGCTTGCTGGTCACTTCCACGTACTTCTCGCACACCGCCATCGCCATGTCGCGGGATTCCAGCACGTTCATGCCGCCGAACAGCACGAAAGGTTTGTCGTTGGCGACGTCGATCTGGTTGACCTTGATATTCTTCTGTTCCATCTCAGGGATCCTTAATGGAGGGGCTTGGGACTGAGGTCCAGGGTGGCCAGCTGGGTTTTCAGCACATCGGCCACGGGATCATCAGGGCATTGTTCAATAAAGTATTCGAAATCGTCGGCGGCAAAGCGCGGGCAATCGAGTTGCTCATAGATGAAGCCCCGATCCCGCGTCTCCAGCGGATCGCCGGGCTTCATGCGCAGCAGCAGCTCGCTGCAGCGCAGCGCCTCCGTCATGCGCTCCTCGCGCAGCAGGGCGCCCTTGCTGACATTGAGCAAGCGCTCGATGATCTCCCACTGCCCCGATGGCTGCAGGTGATCATCGCTCAGACTCGCCAGGTTGCCGAGGGCACCGCGCAGCAGCAGTTCGATGCGGTGCCGGCTCAGTTCATCACCGTTGAAGGGGTCCACATAGACCTCCCCGTCCAGACCGGCAAAACTCAGGAGGAAATGGCCGGGAAAGCAGATCCCCTCCACATCCAGCCCTATCTTGCGACCCAGCTGGATGAGGAGGATGCCGAGACTGACCGGGATCCCCTTGCGCCTTGCCAGCACTTGGTCCAGATCGCAGTTGGCGGACGAGAAGTAATCCTGCCAGTCGCCACGAAAGCCCAGGGTCTGGTAGAAACCCTGCAACAGCTGACGGCGCACCTCGTCGCAGTCTCCCTCGGCAATCGTTTCGTCCAGCCAGGCATCGAGGCGGGCAAGCTCGGCCTCTCCCGTGCCGCCATGGCCCCGGATCTCGTCGCTCACCGACAGCGCCAGCTCGGCCAGATCGTGAGCCTCGAAGTCGGTCCACTCATCCACACGTATCATCGTTATCCTTCCTAGCCGAACAGGCTGGCCTGCTTTTGCACCGCAAGCTTGGCGATAAAGAAGATCCACCCCAGTGCGCCCAGGAAGGCAAACCAGCGGATGCCGTTGCTGCGGGCCAGGCGCAGCGCCATCATGGCCAGAAACGCCACCACCAGGATGGACGTCAGCTTCTCGGCCAGCCAGGGGATGGCGTTGTTGAGGGGGTTGAGACCCAGCACCATGCAGAGCAGCGCACCGGAGAGCACCACCAGGCCGTTGAGCCAGCCGCTGATCTTGAGGGTGCGGGCGCCCCCTGCCAGCGCGGAGCCGGTCTGCAACCAGTAAAAGCGCAGGATAAACATCAGCACGGCCCCGGCAATCAGGGTGAGGTGCAGATGCTTGAGAACAACATACATAAGATTTCCTTGAACAGGGGCAGACCGGGCCCGCCCGTCATATCACTGAGCCAGGCGCCCCAGGGTCACCCGCTCGTTATCGCCGTAATCGCGCACGGTTTCCACCTGGACGTAGCCTTGTTGCAGCAGGAGTTGACGCACCGCCTCCCCCTGATCCCAGCCGTGTTCCAGCAACAGCCAGCCACCTGGCACCAGATGGGCGGGCGCCTGGGTGACGATGAGGCGGATATCCGCCAGCCCCTGCTCCTCCGCCACCAGGGCGGAGCGCGGCTCGAAGCGCACGTCCCCCTCGTGAAGATGGGGGTCCGTCCCGTCGATGTAAGGCGGGTTGGAGACGATCATCGCAAAGCGCGGTGCATCCGAGAGCGGCGCAAACCAGCTGCCGTCGCGCACCTCGATGGGCAACCCCAGGGCGGCGCTGTTGGTGCGGGCCAACGCGGCCGCGGCCGGCATCCTGTCCACCGCCCATACATCGGCATCCGGTCGCTCAGACTTGAGTGCAAGGGCGATGGCACCGGTGCCCGTGCCCAGATCCAGCAGGGCGCAGGGGCCGCCCGGCAGGCGGGCCAGCGCCTGTTCCACCAGCACCTCGGTATCGGGGCGCGGGATCAGGGTGGCCGGGCTCACTTTCAGCGGCAGCGACCAGAACTCCCGCTCGCCGATGAGGTGGGCAATGGGCTCACCATTGAGGCGACGGGCAAGCCAGCCCGCCAGGGTCGCCTGCTGGGCGGCATCGAGCTCGTGCTCCGGCCAGGTCATCAGATAGCTGCGCCGACAATCCAGCAGATGACAGAGCAGGGCATCGGCGTCGGCACGGGGGGATTCCCCGGAGGCCAGGGTCGCCATGATATGGGCGCGGGCCTGCTGGATCTGCATCAGTTGCTCTCGGCCAGGGAGGCGAGCTGATCCGCCTGATACTCCTGCACCAGGGGGGTGATCACGCAGTCCAGATCCCCTTCCAGGATGTCGCCCAGACGATAGAGGGTGAGGTTGATCCGGTGCTCGGAGAGACGCCCCTGGGGATAGTTGTAGGTGCGGATGCGCTCGGAGCGATCCCCGGAGCCCACCAGGTTGCGGCGGGTACTCTGCTCGGCGGCGCGGTGGCGTTCGTCCTCGGCCGCCTGCAGGCGAGCGGAGAGCACCGACATCGCCTTGGCGCGGTTCTTGTGCTGGGAGCGCTCGTCCTGGCACTCCACCACCAGCCCGGTGGGCAGGTGGGTGATGCGGATGGCGGAGTCGGTCTTGTTGACGTGCTGGCCGCCGGCACCGGAAGCGCGGAAGGTGTCGATCTTCAGCTCGGAGGGGTTGATCTCCACCTGCTCGGCTTCCGGCACTTCCGGCAGCACGGCCACGGTACAGGCGGAGGTGTGCACCCGGCCCTGGGATTCGGTCTCGGGGACTCGCTGCACCCGGTGGCCGCCGGACTCGAACTTGAGGCGGCCGTAGACGTGCTCGCCGTCCACCTTGGCGATCACCTCCTTGTAGCCACCGTGTTCGCCGTCATTGCAGCTGACGATGGAGACACGCCACCCCTGACGCTCGGCGTAGCGGGAGTACATGCGGAACAGATCCCCCGCGAAAATGGCCGCCTCGTCGCCACCGGCACCGGCGCGGATTTCCAGATAGCAGTTGTTGTCATCCTTGGGGTCGCGCGGCAACAGCATCACCTGAAGCGCCTGCTCCTGCTCCTCGAAGGTCGCCTTGGCGAGCGGCAGTTCCTCCTGCGCCATCTCCCGCAGCTCGGCATCCTCTTCCTCCAGCATCAGCCGGGTGGTGTCGAGGTTCTCTTCGGCCTGGCGGAAACGCTGGAAGGCGTGAACGATATCTTCCAGCTGGGCGTATTCCCGGGTCAGGGCGCGGTATCTGTCCTGATCCGAGGCGACCCCGGGCTCCCCGAGCAGGGCCTGTACTTCTTCATGGCGCTCGATGAGGCCTTCCAGCTTTCTGATCAATGAGGGGTTCATGACTCTTGGATTCTCGATGGAGGACGGGACGGCAAAGGGCCGTCCCAACACTATGATTCTTGTGACAATCCCAGCACCTGGCGCAGTTGGGCCAGCTTGTGGCTGTCCCCCTGGGCGGCGGCCTGGCGCAGGGCCTGGGTCGGTGCGTGGATCAGCTTGTTGGTGAGGCGATGGGCCATGGCCTTGAGCGCCTGCTCGGCATTTTCACCCTGTTGCAGGGCCAGCAGGGCCCGCTGCAACTCTTCGTCGGCGACCTGCTGTGACTGATGGCGATAATCGCGAATGAGATCCACCGAGTGCTGGCTGCGATACCAACCCATGAACTCGTCGCGCTCTTCCTGCACGATGAGTTCCGCCTCGGCGGCCGCCCGCTTGCGGGTCTCCAGGTTCTGCTCGATGATGCCCTGCAGATCGTCCACCGTGTAGAGATAGGCATCGGAAAGCTCGTCTACCTCGGCTTCGATGTCGCGGGGCACGGCGATATCCACCAGGAACATGGGCTTGAAGCGACGCGCCTTGAGCGCCCGCTCCACCATGCCCTTGCCGATGATGGGCAGGGGGCTTGCCGTGGAGCTGATGACGATGTCCGCCTCGTGCAGGTAGTCCGGGATCTCCTCCAGGGTCATTACCTGGGCACCGAACTCCTCTGCCAGCAACTGGGCCCGTTGCAGGGTCCGGTTCGCCACCATCATCCGGGTCACGCTCTGCTCGCGCAGGTGGCGGGCCACCAGTTCGATGGTTTCGCCGGCGCCCACCAGCAGCACCTTGGTCTGGGAGAGGTCGGAGAAGATACGGCGGGCCAGGCTCACGGCGGCGAAGGCTACCGACACCGCGCTGGCGCCGATCTCGGTGTCAGTGCGCACCCGTTTGGCCACCGAGAAGGATTTCTGGAACAGGCGCTCCAGGGATCCTTTCACCGCATCCGCCTGCTGGGCGTGGGCGTAGGATTGCTTGATCTGCCCCAGGATCTGCGGCTCCCCGAGCACCAGGGAGTCGAGGCCGCAGGCCACCCGCATCAGGTGCCGCACCGCTTCCTCGTCCTGGTGCCGGTAGATGGCGGAGAGCACCTCGCTCGCCTCCAGCGCGTGGAACCGCTGCAACCAGTTCAGCACCTGCTCCCCCTGCCCCTGCTCCAGGCTGCAATAGAGCTCGGTGCGGTTGCAGGTGGAGACGATCACCGCCTCGCTGACGCCAGGCTGCTCCACCAGCTCACGCAGGGCGCGATCGATGCGGTCCGGGCCAAAGGCGACCCGCTCCCGCAAGGCGACACTGGCGGTGTTGTGGTTGATTCCGAGGGCAAGCAGACTCATGGGTGGGTGATGATCGTTTCATGCACAGGGTGTAGAGGCCGACAATTGTACGAGAAAGGGTAAGTCTTTAAAAGCAATACGGCCGCCCCTTATACTGTCGCAAACCTCATCTGCGGAGCTCCACCTTGTTGTTGCGTATCTTCTCCCTCGCCTGCCTGCTGGTGCTGGCGGGCTGTACCACCACTCAACCCCAGCGGGATCAGGTCAACTGGCAGCAGGAGCGCGCCCGCCTCGAACGCCTCACACACTGGCAGTTGTCGGGCAAGATGGCCATCATCACCGCCCGCCAGAAGGGCAGCGCTCGCCTCAACTGGCAGCAAAACGGCGACGACTATCGCCTCAACCTCACCAGCCTCATCGGCACCCATATTCTGGAACTCTCCCGCACCGGCGGCGAGGTGACTCTGCTCGACAACGACGGAAAACAGCACCAGAGCCAGGATGCCGAGCTCCTGGTCTATCAGCTCACCGGCTGGCACATTCCGGTGGCCGGGCTGCCTGAGTGGATCAAGGGATTGCCGGGGCAGGCCGAATTCGAGCTCAACCCCGATGCCAGCCTCGCCAGCGTGCGCGACGGCCAGTGGCAGATCGTCTACGGGGACTATCGGGATCAGGACGGCTATCGCCTGCCCCACCTGCTCACCATGACCGGGCAGGAGAGCCGTCTCAAGCTGCAGATCAACGAGTGGACCCTGGCACCATGATGCACGACCAGGCGCCGATCCGCTGGCCCGCCCCGGCCAAGCTCAACCTCTTCCTGCAC
The DNA here is from genome assembly GCF_040907855.1 of Aeromonas sp. s4. Classification (NCBI taxonomy): domain Bacteria; kingdom Pseudomonadati; phylum Pseudomonadota; class Gammaproteobacteria; order Aeromonadales; family Aeromonadaceae; genus Aeromonas; species Aeromonas sp. s4. The sequence goes on from NZ_JBFOCP010000008.1 coordinate 15,129, forward strand.
GTCAACGGCCGCCGCCCCGATGGCTACCACGAACTGCAGACCCTCTTCATCTTCCTCAACCACGGCGACTGGCTCGAATTCGAGCCGATCCCCGGCAGCGACCAGCTCACCTTGAGCCCGGCCATTCCCGGCGTGCCCGATGAACAGAACCTCATCATCCGGGCTGCGCGACTGTTGCAGAGCCGGTTGGCCAGTCCGCAGGGAGCCCATATCCGGCTGGAGAAGGTACTGCCCATGGGCGGTGGCATCGGGGGCGGCTCGTCGGACGCGGCCACCACCCTCGTGGCCCTGAACCACCTCTGGCAAGCCGGCTTGAGTGAAGACGAGCTGGCCGAGCTCGGCGTACAGCTGGGCGCCGACGTGCCGGTGTTCGTGCGGGGCAAGGCCGCCTTCGCCGAAGGCGTGGGGGAGCGGTTGCAACAGATCGAGGTGCCGGATGCCTGGTACCTGGTACTCAAGCCGGATTGCCATGTGGCCACCGCCGCCGTGTTCCAGGATCCCGACCTGCCCCGCAACACCCCCAAGATGACCCTGGACAATCTGCTGGCAGGAGAGTGGAAAAACGATTGCGAGCTGCTGGTGAAAAAGCGCCACCCCGAGGTTGCCAATGCGCTCGGCTGGTTGCTAGAATACGCGCCGTCAAGAATGACGGGCACTGGCGCCTGCGTCTTTGCTCGATTTGAAGACGAAATGGCTGCTCGGAAGGTGTTGGCAAGAGTGCCGGAAGGCTGGGATGGGTTTGTCGCCAAGGGCGAGAACATATCACCACTCTTCGTCACTTTGCAACAAGTGAGTGATTGGGGTATCGCCAAGCGGTAAGGCAGCGGGTTTTGATCTCGCCATTCCTAGGTTCGAATCCTAGTACCCCAGCCAACTCTCTCCTTGTTGAGGCCGTATCGGGAGGTGTTGACCTCGTCGATGTGTCTTGGGCCAATCTGACGCGATGGCGCTCAAGGTGGATTCCCGTCCACCCACCCTGCGGGTGATGAGACGCCATCCTCGACATCGCCCAGAGACCTTGTCCGTCATCTTGCTAAATCGTTTGCCCCCAAACGATACGGGTCTAAAATCAGACTCCCCACATACTGGATGCAACCCCGAGGTTTCAAACCGTGCCTGACATGAAGCTGTTTGCTGGTAACGCAACGCCGGAACTAGCCCAGAAGATCGCAGATCGCCTGTTTATCAAACTCGGCAATGCTGCCGTAGGTCGCTTTAGCGACGGCGAGATCAGCGTACAGATCAACGAGAATGTACGCGGTGGCGATATCTTCATCATTCAATCCACCTGTGCCCCGACCAACGACAATTTGATGGAATTGATCGTCATGGTGGATGCACTGCGTCGTGCTTCAGCTGGCCGTATCACTGCCGTTATCCCCTACTTTGGTTATGCCCGTCAGGACCGCCGCGTCCGCTCCGCCCGTGTGCCCATCACCGCCAAGGTCGTCGCCGACTTCCTCTCCAGCGTGGGTGTGGACCGTGTGCTGACCGTTGACCTGCATGCCGAGCAGATCCAGGGCTTCTTCGACGTCCCCGTCGACAACGTGTTCGGCAGCCCGGTGCTGCTGGAAGACATGAAGGCCAAGAACCTCGAATCCCCCGTGGTCGTGTCACCGGACATCGGCGGCGTGGTCCGTGCCCGTGCCATCGCCAAGCTGCTGGACGACACCGACATCGCCATCATCGACAAGCGTCGTCCCCGTCCGAACGTCTCCCAGGTCATGCACCTGATCGGCGACGTGGCCGGTCGTGACTGCGTCATCGTCGACGACATGATCGACACCGGCGGCACCCTGTGCAAGGCGGCCGAAGCGCTGAAAGAGCGTGGTGCCAAGCGCGTGTTCGCCTATGCGACCCACCCTGTCTTCTCCGGCACCGCCGTTGAAAACATCAAGAATTCGGTCATCGACGAGCTGATCATCACCGACTCCATCCCGCTCACCCCGGAGATGAAGGCAGTCGGCAAGGTCAAGCAGCTGACCCTCTCCTCCGTGCTGGCCGAAGCGATTCGCCGCATCAGCAACGAAGAGTCCATCTCTGCCATGTTCGAGCATTGATAGACCCTGTCGTGACAAAAACCGCCGAATGGCGGTTTTTGTTTTTTTGGGTGCCTGGCGCCAGCCTCCACTCGGCAAGAGACGAAAACCTCGGACGAGCCACCCCACCCGAGCCCTTCTGTCCGGCTTTTCCCCGACCTTGCCGCACTTTGGTTGAGTGATCGCCACTCGGCGGCTAGAATATTGCGTCCCATTGCCCCGGGTCATCCGCCCATGGCAAGTAGCGAGTGAAGACATCAAGCGTGACAAGTCAAATCAAACTGATTGTCGGGCTGGGTAATCCCGGCCCCGAATATGCCAAGACCCGCCACAATGCGGGCGCCTGGTATGTGGAGCAACTGGCACGCTGGCACAATGTCAGCCTGCGCGAAGAGCCCAAGTTCTTCGGCCACACCGCCCGCTTCCTGGTGGACGGGCAGGATGTGCGGCTGCTCATCCCGAACACCTACATGAATCTCTCCGGCAAGGCCGTGGCGGCGCTCGCGCGCTTCTACCAGATCGCCCCGGAGGAGATCCTGGTGGCCCACGACGAGCTGGACCTGCCTCCCGGCATCGCCAAGTTCAAGCAAGGGGGCGGTCACGGCGGCCATAACGGCCTCAAGGACATCATCGCCAGGATGGGCAACAACAATAACTTCTTCCGGCTGCGCCTTGGCATCGGCCATCCGGGCGCCAAGGAGCTGGTCGCCGGCTTCGTGCTGACCAAGGCGCCCAGCAGTGAGCAGAGTCTGATCGAGGCCGCGCTGGACGAATCCCTGCGCGCCACCGACATCCTGTTCAAGCAGGACATGACCAAGGCCATGAATCGCCTGCACTGTTTCAAGGCCGAGAAAATCTAGGCCTTCAGCCTGCATCGCCAGGCAGTTCAAGATGACCGGCCCCTGGCGAGATCCCTCGCCTCGGGGTCAAGCAACACGACACGGGCCGCCCGCGCGGCCCCTTGAAGCATCCATCAACAAGGTAACAATCCATGGGTTTTAAATGCGGTATCGTGGGCCTGCCCAATGTAGGCAAATCCACCCTGTTCAATGCGCTGACCAAGGCCGGCATCGAAGCCGCCAACTTCCCGTTCTGCACCATTGAGCCGAACACGGGTGTGGTCCCCATGCCGGATCCCCGCCTCGACCAGCTGGCGGCCATCATCAATCCGCAGCGTGTCGTGCCGACCACCATGGAGTTCGTGGACATCGCCGGCCTGGTGGCCGGTGCCTCCAAGGGCGAAGGCCTTGGCAACCAGTTCCTGGCCAACATCCGTGAAACCGAAGCCATCGGTCACGTGGTGCGCTGCTTCGAGGACGAGAACATCGTCCACGTGGCGGGCAAGGTCTCCCCGGCCGACGACATCGAGGTGATCAACACCGAGCTGGCCCTCTCCGACCTGGATGCCTGCGAGCGCGCCATCAATCGCCAGTCCAAGCGTGCCAAGGGCGGCGACAAGGATGCCAAGCTGGAAGTGGAAGTGCTGGAGAAGATCAAGGTTGCCCTGGAAAACGGCCAGATGATCCGCGGCATGAAGCTGGACAAGGATGAGCTGGACGCCGTCAGCCACCTCAACTTCCTGACCCTCAAACCCACCATGTACATCGCCAACGTGGCGGAAGATGGCTTCGAGAATAACCCCTACCTGGATCAGGTCCGTGAGATAGCCGCCGCCGAGAACGCCGTTGTCGTGGTCGTCTGCTGCGCCATCGAGGCGGACATCGCCGAGCTGGACGACGAAGACCGCGCCGAGTTCATGGCGGATCTGGGCATCGAGGAGCCGGGCCTGAACCGGGTGATCCGCTCCGGATACGAGCTGCTCAAGTTGCAGACCTACTTCACCGCCGGTGTGAAAGAAGTGCGCGCCTGGACCATTCCCGTAGGTGCCACCGCCCCGCAGGCCGCTGGCAAGATCCACACCGACTTCGAAAAAGGCTTTATTCGCGCCCAGACCATCGCCTTCGACGACTTTATCACCTACAAGGGTGAGCAAGGCGCCAAGGAAGCAGGCAAGATGCGCGCGGAAGGGAAAGACTACATCGTCAAGGATGGCGATATCATGAACTTCCTGTTCAACGTCTAACCCCATGAGAGGCCAGCATTTGCTGGCCTCTTTTTTATCTGGCCAGAGGCGCGATCTGGGTGCGAATGTCGTAAAAAAAACCAGATTGTTGGGCTTTTGCACGACAGCGGCCAATAACTCGCCAAACGCACCCAAATTCGTTTTTTCAAACAAAAAAAGGGTTGACGCCCCAGAGCCAGATACGCATAATTCCGGCCGCACAGTGACGAGGCAACGACTCACTGGAAGCACGGTTGGCTATGTAGCTCAGTTGGTTAGAGCATCGCACTCATAATGCGGGGGTCACAGGTTCGAATCCCGTCATAGCCACCATCTCTAGTTGGGGTATCGCCAAGCGGTAAGGCAGCGGGTTTTGATCTCGCCATCCCTAGGTTCGAATCCTAGTACCCCAGCCATTTTTTGAATGATGTTTGATGGTCTCTGTCAGGCATCGTCGTTGGGGTATCGCCAAGCGGTAAGGCAGCGGGTTTTGATCTCGCCATCCCTAGGTTCGAATCCTAGTACCCCAGCCATTTTTGAATGATGTGTGACAGTCTCTGTCAACCATCGCTGTTGGGGTATCGCCAAGCGGTAAGGCAGCGGGTTTTGATCTCGCCATCCCTAGGTTCGAATCCTAGTACCCCAGCCATTTTTCTGTTCTCTTCCACGTTGTGGTTGACAACAAACGGCTATGTAGCTCAGTTGGTTAGAGCATCGCACTCATAATGCGGGGGTCACAGGTTCGAATCCCGTCATAGCCACCATGTTTGAAAAACGTTCCTTCAATCATCCGATTGCAAAGAACACTGTTGGGGCATCGCCAAGCGGTAAGGCAGCGGGTTTTGATCTCGCCATACCTAGGTTCGAATCCTAGTGCCCCAGCCATTTTTGCTTGTATTCGACGCAAGTCGTGCACAAGACGGCTATGTAGCTCAGTTGGTTAGAGCATCGCACTCATAATGCGGGGGTCACAGGTTCGAATCCCGTCATAGCCACCATTATTCTTGCGGAAGTGGCGAAATTGGTAGACGCACCAGATTTAGGTTCTGGCGCCCTAGGCGTGAGAGTTCGAGTCTCTCCTTCCGCACCATCGAAAGCAGTACCAAACAGACCAGCTCAGGCTGGTTTTTTTGTATCCGGCGTTTGCCGCTCTTCTTCCCCTCTCCATGCCATCGCGCGCCTGCAACGCCCCGCATGTATCAACGGCTAAGCCTTGTGTTCTCCTCTGCGACGGCGCAATGCCCTGCTCCGGCGTGATGCCGCCCTTTTCATCTCGCAGAGCACTGCGGGCAATAAAAAGGCGACCCGCAGGCCGCCATATCGTTTGCTGTCGTCAGAACGGGAAGAACCAGGGGATGGCGATGACGCTCACCACCATCACCAGCAAGGTGAAGGGCACGCCGATGCGCACGAAGTCCATGAACTTGTAGTTGCCCGGGCCCAGCACCAGGGTGTTGACCGGCGACGAGACCGGCGTCATGAAGGCTGCCGAGGCGGCGATGGCGATGGTCATGGCAAAGGGATAAGGCGACACCCCCATCTGATGGGCCGTACCCAGCGCGATGGGCGCCATCAGCACCGCCGTCGCCGTGTTGGAGATGAAGAGCCCGATGACGGCACAGAGCGCGAAGAGGCTGGCCAGCATCACCCTGGGGCCCATCTCCCCCACTGCCGAGATGAGCGCGCCGACGATGAGATCCACCCCGCCGGTCTGCTGCAATGCAAGGGCAAAGGGCAGCATGCCCACGATGAGGATCAGGGTCGGCCAGTGGATGGACTTGTAGGCACTCTCCAGATCGATGCAGCGGAACTTGCCCATCAGCAGGCAGGCGATGAGCGCCGCGATCACGTTGGGCACGGGATCCGTCACCATCAGTACTATCATGACCCCGAGGGCAATCAGGGCGTGAATGGCCTGGCTGCGAGCCGGCGCCATCTCGTCCACTTCCGCAGGCAGGCCCAGCAGCAGAAAATCGCGATGATGGGTCTGCAACTGACGAATGAGGCTCCAGTTCCCCACCACCAGCAGGGTATCCCCCATCTGCAGCGCCTCGTCCACCAGCTTGCCGGTCAGCGCCTCTCCATCCCGGCGGATCCCCACCACGCTCAGGCCGTAACGGGAACGGAAGGTCACCTCGCGGATGCTCTTGCCTAGCAGCCGGGAGCCGGGGATGAGGGAGACCTCCGCCATGCCCACCTCCCGCGCCTGATCGGAGAAGTATTCGCCGCGCAATATCATGGGTTCTAGCCGCGCCTCGCTGCAAAACTCCCGCACATCCACCTCGGGATCCGACATGTCGATGAGCAGCACATCCTTGGCCTGGAACTCGGTCACCCCGGTGACACTGACCATCACCCGCCTGAACTTGCGCCAGCGCTCCATCCCGATGACGTTGGCCCCGAAGCGGGCACGCAATTGCAGCTCGTCGAGGGTCTGGCCGATCAGGGGGGAGTCGGGCCGGATCGCCAGTCGGCGTGCTCGCCCCGCCAGCCGGTAATCACGGATGAGATCCCGCATGGTGCTGCGTCCCATTTGCTTGCCCTTGCCCTCTTCCCCTTCACGCACCAGACGGTTGCGCATCAGCAGCATGTAGAGGATCCCCATCCCCAGAATGATGACCCCCATGGGGGTGAAGCCGAAGAAACCGAACCCCTGGATGTCGTGGCGCATCAGTTCACTGTTCACCACCATGTTGGGAGGGGTTGCCACCAGCGTCATCATGCCGCTGATAAGGCCGGCAAAGCCGAGCGGCATCATCAGTCTGCCCGCCGGGATCCCCATCCGGTTCGCCACGCTCAGCACCACGGGGATGAAGATGGCCACCACCCCGGTCGAACTCATCACGGCCCCCAGGGTCGCCACCGCCACCATCAGCAGCACCAGCATGCGGGTTTCGCTGCTGCCGGCCACCTTCACCAGGGCATCTCCCACCTGATAGGCGATGCCGGTACGCACCAGCCCCTCCCCCACCACGAACAGGGCGGCAATCAGAATGACGTTGGGATCACTGAATCCTGCCAGCGCCTGCGGCAGGGTCAGGGTGTCGCTCAACACGAACAGGATGATGATCAACAAGGCGACCACGTCCATGCGTACCTTGTTGGTAATAAACAGGAGAATGGCACCCACCAGCATGCTGAGCACCCAGATCAACTCGGAATTCACACTTGCTCCTTTTGTTCAACGTCAACCACGGCCGGCCTCGGACGCCATCAGACCACAGAGCCCGTCCCCCTGATTTGTTACATATCAAGAAAGAGGAGGCCGCATCATCTCACATTCAGGTTCAGTTGCGGCCATTTTACCGGTCCGTGAACGCAGTCGGTCGCCCTTCACATGTCGGGGTAAAAAGTGCTGCACGCTCCCCCCGCCCCTCCTAAAATGGGCCCGCCGCGGCCTGAGCCGCCCTCTCACCCCTTGCCCTTCGGAGACGACATGACCCAGCACACCCCGGCCTACCCGGCATTCACCTTCTTCAGCCGCTTTGTCGCCGACATCCAGGCTGGCCGAAAGACCATCACCATCCGCGACGAGAGCGAGGCAAACTGGCAGCCCGGCCAGCGCCTGGCCCTGTTCACCAACCCGGAACACCAGCCTTTTGGCACCATTGAGGTCATCTCGGTCAAGGCGGTCGCCTTCGAGGCGCTGAGCGACGAGCACGCCCGTCAGGAGAACATGACCCTCCCCGAGCTTAAAGATGTGATCCGCGATATCTACCCCGCACTGCCGCCCCTCTATGTGATTGAATTCGTGCTGATTGAAGCCTGATTTTGTGAGCTGCCTCAGCTAACGCCGGTTGCGCTCACGGGCCAAAAGCGCACAATGACTGTTTTTATATACAGTCATTGGTGTCTTATGGAAAAACAACTCGAACCGGCCATCGCAGCCATGGTGGCAGACTTCATCGCCGCAGGTCGTCCCAAGGCGAGCCAGCTGAGCTGGCAGGTGCGCCGCGACGGCTACCTTGCCTCTGCCCTGTTGGGCGGTGAGCGGGAAGAGGTGGGCGCCATCGAAGAGTGGCAGGCCGATCACCACGCCATCCGCTGCTATCGGCCCGCAGACAAACCGGACCCCGCGTATCCGGTACTGATCTATTTTCACGGCGGCTGTTTTGTCAGCGGGGATTTCGAGACCCACGATCGCCAGATGCGGATGCTGTGCAACCGGGCCAGTGCCCTGATCTTCGCCGTACACACCCGCCTCGCCCCGGAACACACCTATCCTGCGGCTCACGACGATGCGCTGGCCGCCACGCGGTCCATCATGGCCGAGGTGGAGAAATGGCATGGGGATCCGGCACGTCTCGCCATTGCCGGCGACAGCGCAGGGGGTCATCTCGCCCTGATCACCACCTTGCGGCTCAAGGCTGCCAACGCCCCCTTGCCCAAGGCTCTGCTGCTTCTCTATCCCATGCTGGATGCCCTCTGCGAGAGCCAAAGCTACCGCGATCTCGGTGACGACTACCTCATCACCCGGGACATGCTCGCAAGCGGTTTTCACGCCTACCTGGGCAGCCTGACCCCCAGCCATCCCGAAGCCAGCCCGCTCCACCATCCCGCCCTGTCAGGATTACCGCCGACCCATATCGTCACGGCGGAATATGATCCGCTGCGCGACGAAGGGGAAGCCCTGTATGGCAAGCTGGTGCAGGCTGGCGTCGATGCCACTTGCCAGCGGCAGCATGGCGTCATCCACGGCTACTTCCAACTGGCGGCCATCAGCCCTGCCGCTCGTCAGCTCATCGACCAGATAGCCATGATGCTCAGAAGACTCTGAGTTGGAACCGGCCCCCATGCCGTGTTAAAAGTGTCTCTTTTGAATCAGGGAGGTAACCCGAGTGTTCGAGATAGCGAGCCTGAAAGAGGGCATGATGCACGGGGTGGAGCTGTTCCAGCTGCTGCTGGAGATCATCTCCATCGCCTGCGTGGTCATCGGCCTTGGCAAGACCCTCTGGCTGGCGGCCAGAGTGCGGGATCACGAGCCCGGCTTTCCCCGTATCCGCCTCTGCTTCGGCAGCTGGCTCATCCTGGCGCTGGAGTTCCAGCTCGCCGCCGACATCCTTGCCACCACGGTGGCCCCGAGCAAGGAGGAGCTGGTGCGCCTCGCCATCATCGCGGTCATCCGCACCTTCCTGAACTACTTCCTCGGCAAGGAGCTCGATGCCCAGGCCGAGCGCCAGCAACCCGAGCCTGTCAGGTCACCTTCCCGCCCCGACGCCCGATGAGCGGGCTGAGTGGCACAAGGCCACGACACGGAAGGAAAGGCACCAGCCTGATCCCATGAAGAGGGCTCCCCACGGGGAGCCCTCTTTGTATCCGATAGTAACCATCAGGCGTGCTTGCTGGCCAGCTCGTGGCGCTTCAATGCCAGCAAGGTGACCAGCAGGGCGGCGGTGGCGATCAGCGCCATGCCGATATAGGTGGCGCTGAAACCGGGTGCCAGTTCGGCCGGGCTCAGGCTGGCCAGATTGGGGCTGCTGCCTGCTGGCAGAGCGGCATGGAACAACACGGCGCAGATGGCGACACCGACCGCCCCGCCCAGCTCCCGGCCGAAGTTGAACAGGGACATGCCGATGCCGCGATCTTCCCGCGGCAGGGCATTTTGCACCACCACCGACAGCGCCGGCAGCACCAGACCCAGCCCCAATCCGGCAAACCCCAGTCCCACTCTGGCCCAGAGGTCGAAGTGGATCTGCCACAGGGCCAGCGCTGCCAGGGCAAAACCTGCCACCACGAAACACTTGTAGTGACCGGTGCGACCGATGAGCTTGCCGCCGACGAAGGCCCCTGCCGTGATGCAGACCATGAAGATCACCATGATCCCGCCACTGTCACTGGCACTCATCCCCTTTTGCCACTGCATCTGCAACGGCAGGTAGACCAGCACGGCAAACATCAGCAGCTGCGAGGCCAGCGCCAGCAGCACGCTCACCAGATAACCCGGCAGGCGCACCAGGTGGGCCGGCAGTATGGGGTCGTGGGCCCGCCGCTCCACCAGGATCAGCAGCAACAAGGCCGCCCCCAGCGCAGCCGCGAGCCAGACGGCGGGCAAGGCCGCCTCCGGCGAGAGCAGCAACAGGGTGAGGGTGGTGACCGTGATGAGCAGTGCCGCTCCCTTCCAGTCGAAGCGGCTGTAGCGGCGCACATTGAGGTAACCCAGATTGCGGTTCACCAGCCAGAGGGCGATAGCGCCGAGCGGCAGATTGATCCAGAAGATCCAGCGCCAGCTGAGCTGCTCGGTAAAATAGCCACCGAGCAGCGGGCCTGCGATGCTGGAGACCGCATAGACCGCCGAGATATACCCCTGATACTTGCCCACCTCCCGTGGCGGAATACAGTCGGCGATCACGGTAAAGGCGAGTGCGATCAGCCCCCCGCCCCCCAACCCTTGCAGCACGCGGGCGGCCAGCAGGGTTGGCAGATCCTGGGCCAGGGCGCAGGCCACGGATCCCGCCAGAAACAGGCCGATACCGATGTTGAGCATGCGTACCCGGCCGAACATGTCGCTCAACTTGCCATAGATGGGCAGGGCCGCAGTGGCCGCCAGCAGATAGGCGGTCACGACCCAGGTGAGGGCGGCACCGGCGTTCAGCTCAACCCCTATGATGGGCAAGGGGGTGGTGACGATGCTCTTTTCCAGTGAGCCCAGGGCGATCACCAGGGCCACGCTCGAGAAGACGGTTTTGGGGGACATAGGCAGGCTCGCTCATGTGAGATATCGGCACAGGGGGTGCAAGGCACATTATTGTCTCATAAATCATTAGCCGATGGTCAAAACCACTGCCAACCATGATGAAGGTCGCGACATCTGCGAGCCGGATCTGCTAGGGTGAGTCTTTGCCGAAGAGGACGCCCCCCATGCCCCAGTCATCCCCCTGCGATCATCACCAGAGTGAACAGCCCCGATTCGACGAGTACGACGCCCTGATCTTCGACATGGATGGCACCCTGGTGGACTCCATGCCTCTGCACCTGGATGCCTGGGAAATCACCAGTGCCGAGTTCGGCCTGCCGTTTGATCGGGCACAGCTCAACGAGTACGGCGGCATCCCCACCCGCAAGATAGTGACCATGCTGGCAGAGCAGCACGGGATGACCATCGACGTGGAAGCCTTTGCCCGGCGCAAGGTGGCCCTCTACCTGGCACGGATCGACGACGTCCGGGTGTTTCCCGCCATGTGGGAGCTGGTCAGGCAGTACCACGGCAAGGTGCCCATGGGCATAGGCACCGGCTCAACCCGGGAACATGCGGCGCACATCCTGCGTCAGACCGGGCTCGATGCCTTCATCTCCGTGCTGGTGAGTGCCGATGATGTGGTCAATCACAAGCCCCACCCGGACACCTTCCTGAAAGTGGCCGAACAGCTCGGCGCCAACCCGGCCAACTGCCTGGTGTTTGAAGACACCCGGATAGGCATTCAGGCGGGCAAGGCCGCCGGCATGACCACCTTGCTGGTCGATCAGGGCACACTTTACCCGCGCTAGTATGGGTAAACTGTATGGAGATGGTATTCACCTGACAGTTGCCCACAAAAGGGAGTGGTCATACGGCTTCAAACCGGATAACAAAACGGTACCCCTACCGTGT
>NZ_JBFOCP010000009.1:0-26009 GCF_040907855.1 Aeromonas sp. s4
GGTCACTTCATCAGACATTGAAAATCAAAAATTGTTTTTGATGCTCGATGCTGTGAGTGCCCACACAGATTGCTTGATTCAAATTGTTAAAGAGCAGGGTCTGAAACTATAACCTTCACAAGCTTGCTTTGCAAGCCAGACCACACACGCACTGCGCCGTGCTGATGGAGGCGCATTATAGGGACCGATTCTTTGCTGACAAGCAGAAATTGCGATTTTTTTTGATAAACGACGCCAAGTGTTTAAGTAACGACCAACTCGAGTGATATCCAAACAAAAAGGGCCTCGAGAGGCCCTTTTCAATTCTGCTGCCGCGACAAATCAGATTGAGAAGCTGGAGCCGCAACCGCAGGTCGTCGTAGCGTTGGGGTTGGTCACGGTGAAACGGGAACCTTCCAGGCCTTCGGTGTAATCCACGCTGCCGCCGACCAGGTATTGCAGGCTCATGGGATCGATCACCATGGTGACGCCGCTCTTCTCGACCACGGTATCGCCATCATTGATTTTCTCGTCAAACGTGAAACCGTACTGGAAACCGGAGCAGCCCCCCCCAGTGATGTAGACCCGCAACTTGAGTTCGGGATTCTCTTCTTCGGTGATCAAGGTCTTTACCTTGTTGGCTGCCGCATCCGTCATCTGGATGGGCAAGGGGGCTTCTGCTACTGCACTCATTGCTGACCTCACAACCGTTACATCCACAAACATGGAAACCGCGAAATTATCCAATACCCGACCATTTAGTTCAAGTATTCACCACTCTCTTACTGCGCTGCCGGCAAGGGGGCTGGTTGAGCGACCAGAGGCTTGAGCACCTCGTTCCACTCAGCAACCAGCTCCTGGGCCGGTTGCCGTCCCTCCTTCGGGATGAGGATTCTCACCCTGTCCGGGATGAAGCCTGAGGGAAGCTGCCAATTGCCCTCCAAGAGCTGGAAGTATCGCAACGCGTAGCGTCCCTCCCCCACCTTCATGCCAAGATCCCGGCCACTGAGGATCCTGGGCTTGTCAGCCAGACTGCCTTCGAGCCGGATCTGCACCTGCCCCCGAAACAGCTCCCGCTTCTTGGCGGGTTGTGTGAGCGCCAGACGATAGTGGTAGCGACCCGGCACACTCGTCTCCTGCAATGTCAGATTGTCGATGGATACCCCCACCTGTTCGCCGGTGGGACGCATGATGCGCTCGAAGAAGGCGAGCTGACGTTTCTGCTCCTGTACCTGGGCTTCCTGATCCTTGAGCGTCTGCTGAAGTTGCTCGAAGGCGGCCTTCTGGGTCGCCAGCAGGGTCTCCCTGACGCCGAGATCAGTCTTAAGTTGTGCAATGGCCTTGCTCTGACGCTCCAACGTCTCTTGCTGCACCGTCATCAGGCTGCTCTGAGCCAGCTCCTGTCTGTTCCCGACGACATAACCGATACATGCCCCCACGGCCAGCACCACCAATAACTTCACGATTTGGGACATAAGGCCTCTTCTATATGCCGACATCAACACGGCCGGTCTCTTTTCACTATACGCGACCATGCCGGATTGATACGGATAAACAAAGAGTTAACCGGTCGCGATGCTGCTTTCACCCCGGTTTTGACGCGCAGCAAGCCGTAAAGTTCGCTCCAGGATCTGGGAATAGATGGGACGCCCCCCCAACCATTGCGCCACTAGGGTTGCCCCTATGGTGGTGATCATCATGGGCAGGATCAGCTGATAGTTGTCGGTCATCTCTGTCACCAGCACGATGCCGGTAATGGGGGCACGTACGGTGGCGGCGAAAAGCGCCCCCATGCCGGCGATGGCAAAGGCGCCCGGTTCGATGCCGAGATCGGGAAATGCAGAGTGGAACAGGTGACCAAAGATCACCCCGAACAGGGTGCCCAGTGCCAGGGTCGGCGCAAAGACACCACCAGGGGCCCCCGAGCAAAAGCAGATGAGGGTACCCACCAGTCGCACCGAGAAGATGATGAAGAGCGTCGCCATCGCATAGTCTCCCCCCGTCAGATGCGGGATGAGCTCGATACCCCCTCCAGTGACAGAAGGGGCGAACAGCGACAGCATGCCAAAGGTTCCAGCCACCCCCATGCCGATGATGACGAAGCGGTGGCGCTTGTTCTGATGCAATGCCAGGTAACCATCCTGACAGGCGAGCACCAGCTTGTTGAAGACGAACCCCAGCACACCAAAGCAGCCCCCCATGAAAAGAAACAGCCAGAGCGCCTTCAAGGCCGGAGCGTCGTAGTGAGGCAGCATGATGACGGGGGATTGCCCTTTCATGTTCTGCAGCATCAGGGTCGCCATGACGGCCGAAATCCCGACCGCCTTGATGGCGAGGAAGGAGTAGCGAAATTGCGGTCGCATCTCTTCCATGACAAACAGTATCCCTGCCAGCGGGGCATTGAAGGCCGCAGCGAGACCACCCGCCGCACCGGCAGCCAGCAGGGCATGGCCATGCTCCTTGGGCAACCGGAAGATATCCGCCACCATCTTGCCGAGGTTGCCCCCTATCTGCACCGAGGGCCCCTCCCGCCCCAGCACCATGCCGGAACTCAGGGTACAGACCCCGCCAAAAAACTTCACCGGCAACACCCGCCACCAGCGTACCGGGCGCAGGTCGTCCATGGCCCCTTCAATTTCCGGGATACCGGATCCCCCCGCCTCGGGGGCAAAGGCATGAGTGAGGAAATAGCCGACCAACCCCAGCAGGGCGCTGAAACCAAAGCCGAGCAGGCCAAGCTGCCACCAGGGGCGATCGGCCAGCAAGTCGACACGCTGCTGGGCCAGCCAGTGAACGCAAGACTCGAACAATCCGCACACCAGGCCTGCCAGCAGGCCGACCAGGGCCGCCAACAGGAGCACCAGCAGCGGCATCTTGTCCCGCCGTATCAGGCGCTGCAAGACTGGAGGACGACGCAGCGAGGCCGCGTCGGCGGAAGGAATGGCTTGTTGCTCCATGGATAATCACGCTCATCTAACGAGGACCAGACACACCTCGGCCTCGGCTGCCCAGCTCTGGGCCTTTCTGCTATAGTCGGCCCGTTTCATGTATCACGGGCGAGAGTCCGGGGCGAGAGCGCAAAGCATACTCCTCCCGCCATCCCCTGCCGAGCCGCAATCGGCAGCCTGCGCCCGGGTAACGACCAAAATCCCATTAAGGATGATCCATGTCAAAATCAGATCAGCTGTTTGAACAGGCCCGCCAGACCATTCCCGGTGGCGTCAACTCACCGGTCCGCGCCTTCAACGGGGTCGGCGGTACACCCCGCTTCATCGATCACGCCGATGGCGCCTACCTCTATGACGTGGATGGTCAGGCCTATGTGGATTACATCGGATCCTGGGGCCCCATGCTGCTGGGCCACAACCACCCGGCCATCAAGGCCGCCGTCATCAAGGCAGTGGAAAAAGGGCTGAGCTACGGCGCGCCGACCGAGATCGAAGTGCTGATGGCCGAGAAGGTGCGCCAGATCGTCCCCTCCATGGAGCAGGTGCGGATGGTCAACTCCGGCACCGAGGCGACCATGAGCGCCATCCGGCTGGCCCGCGGCTACACCGGCCGCGACAAGATAGTCAAATTCGAAGGCTGCTACCACGGCCACGCCGACTCCCTGCTGGTCAAGGCTGGCTCCGGCGCCCTGACCCTGGGTCAGCCCAACAGCCCGGGCGTACCCGCCGATTTCGCCAAACACACGCTCACCTGTGTCTTTAACGATCTGGACTCGGTGCGCGAAGCCTTCACCCAGTACGGCAGCGAGATCGCCTGTATCATCGTCGAGCCGGTAGCCGGCAACATGAACTGCATCCCGCCGGTGCCCGGCTTCCTGGAAGGGCTGCGCGCCATTTGTGACGAGTTCGGCGCCCTGCTGATCCTGGACGAGGTGATGACGGGTTTTCGCGTCTCCCTGCGTGGTGCCCAGGGCCACTACAACATCGACCCGGATCTCACCACCCTCGGCAAGATCATCGGTGCCGGCATGCCGGTGGGCGCCTTCGGCGGCAAGAAGAAGGTGATGCAGCACATAGCCCCGACCGGCCCCGTCTATCAGGCTGGTACCCTCTCCGGCAACCCCGTGGCCATGGCCGCCGGCCTCACCATGCTGGATCTGCTGCTGGAGCCGGGCCTCTATGAGCAGCTGAGCACCAAGACCGCCCGTGTCGCCGAAGGGCTGAAAGCCGCCGCAGCCAGGTACGGCATCCCGCTTGCCATCAACTACGTGGGCGGCATGTTCGGCTTCTTCTTCACCGACGAGCCCGAGATCACCCGCTACGAGCAGGTGACCCGCTGCGACATGGAACGCTTCAAGCGCTTCTATCATCTGATGCTGGAGGAGGGTGTCTATCTGGCACCGAGCGCCTACGAGGCGGGCTTCCTGTCGCTTGCCCACGGGGACAAGGAGATCGAACACACTCTGGCGGCCGCCGAGCGCAGCTTCGCCAAGCTGGCTGGCTGACAAGCCGCAAGATGTGCAGAGGGCCCCGATGGGGCCCTTTTTTGTTTGCTCGTCCCGACAAGGCACCGTAGTGGTGCATCTTTAAGTCCCTCACCGGAACCTTGCCACCTGCTGGTGCGCCGCGCCGTACACGGGCTGTCATAAATCAGGCCCACAATTTGCAGGCCCCTGCTTCAGGAGCCCATTGGACCGAGGTGTATATGGCAGAGATGAGCCCCATCGATGTGCTGCGGCGCTATCAGGAGTACGAAACCGAGCTGGCCCCCCTGCTGTTGGGGCTGCTCACCCTCCCCGAGGCGTCTCTCAAGACCTATGCCTTCGTCGAGGAGGTGAAGAGCCTGGCCCCCCAGATCAGGCCAGCCATACTGGCGCCCGTTCCGGCGGCCCAGGGGCAGCTGCGCCTGCTGGTGCAGGGCCATGGCCGGGAGCTGGAGATCAACCTGCACCAGCTGATCGCCTGGCTGATGGGGGACAGGGAGCGGCGGCGCGCCATTCCCTGGTTCAGGGCCGTCTACGTCGTCCTGAGTCTGGCCCTGTTTCTCATCGTCGGCACCCTCATCTGGCACGGGCTGGAACAGCTCTATCTGCTGCTGTGCGGCACCCAGCAGAACCGACTGGGAGCCTTCAGCGCCATCATCTTCCTCACGCTCGCGCTGGCGGTGTTCGATCTCGGCAAGACCATCCTCGAAGAGGAGGTGCTGCTGCATAAGGACATCTTCCGCCACAGCGCAATCCGGCGCACCATTACCCGCTTTATCGCCGCCATCCTGATCGCGGTCTCCATCGAGGGGTTGCTGCTGCTGTTCAAGGGATCCCTCGGCCAGAGCGAACTGCTCTGGCCTGCGGTGGGGGTGATGGGCTGCGCCGTGGGGTTGCTGCTGGCGCTGGGGCTCTATGTGTTTCTCGGTGCCAGGGCGGAAGCCGCACTGGTCGCCTCCAGCCAACAGACTGCCCACTCGGAGGGGGCTGCCAGAGGCATCAGAAGACGCGCCAGGACCGGGCGAGCGGGATGACATACCAACGCGGGGTGCCCGTGCAGGCGGGCCTCGCCGACGCCAGCTAGCTCGTCGCCTCTGCCAGCGCGGGCGCTGGCTGTCGCCGCGCCGCCCGCCAGGAGGCGTACATGGTCCAGGAGGTATAGATGACGATGAAGGCCACCAGCCATTTGAGCATCTCCATCTCCATGGATTTGACCAGCATGGCCGCCAGCACCACGCCGATGGGGCCGAAGATGGCCACCGCCAGCACGGCCCGCGCATCGAAAGCCCCCTTGCGAATGAAGGTCCCCGCCGAGAAGACGCTGAGCACGGCGGTGGATCCCATCATGATGGGGAAGGCCACCAGCGGGTTCATGCCGAGCAGATAGACCAGGGTCATGCAGGGGGCGAACAGGCCGATACCGACGTTCATCAGAGCTCCGAACAGGAAGTTGCCGGCAAGGGCGATCCCCAGCTTGTAACCGCTCAGCCCCATGGCCTCGCCACCGAGGGGGAAGAGCCCAAGCAGGCCGGCAAAGATGAGACCGGCGACCACCAGCAGGGAGACCGCCATTACCAGCCGGATGGTCTGGCGATCAAAGGAAGCCACGTAACGGGCGCCCCAGGCCGCACCGGCCGCCGCCGCCGCCATCATGCTGATGAGGGTGACGGGATCCACGTTGACCACGCCGATGAAGATGAGAGCCTGGGTCACGGTCGGCAGCACGCACTGGCCGTTGAGGGTACCGGGCAGCACCCGATCATCGATCAGCCTGAACTGCTTGTAGCAGGCGGTCTTCACCGCAAAGCTCCCCACCCCCAGGGTATCGAGAAAATTGGCCACAAAACCGATGGCCGCCACCGGCCAGAAAGGGGTGGCTTCGAGCTGGCCATGACGCCGTTTGTGCCACCAGGCACGGACCAGCATAAAGAGAAAGACCAGGGCACAACCGATAAACAAGAGACGCAGAAAAGTGACAAGCATGGGGAGACCTCCAACAACGGGCGGCGATTCTAAGGCAGCGGAGGGAAAAAATCCTGGCCAGGATCATGAGACGACGGGTGCAAACGTTTGGCCCCGACTATTTTGGCTGGCAGAACCCGAATGGGGCTATCCATACTGATTGGGAGGGCGACAGCCCGGGCTCATCGGGCGTAGTCCTGGTCATTTCGCGACGACCACAGCACCGGTGAGGCGTAAACGAAAGAAGGCGGGGTGACCCGCCTTCTTTTTTCATTCTCCGTCAGGCAATCCAGCGTGGCAGCCGGGGAGCTAGGCGGTCGATCAGGCGATCCGACACGGGAGTGAGCAACAGCAGCGGCAGGCAGATCAGGGAGAGGCAAAGAGCGCCCACATAGACGTCCGTCATCCAGTGCGCACCAGCCAGGATGCGGGGCGCAGAAAACAGGGGCACCATCACCACCGCAATCACCCCGGCCCAGCGCGGCAGATAGCGCAGGGCAAAACCGGCGAAGATCATCAGGAAGAGGGCGTGATCACCGGGGAAGCTGTCACCGGCGGAGTCCTTGGTGGGAATCGCACTGATCTCGGTCAGGCGCAGAGCCCCGTCCACCATCAAGGTGGGGCTGGGACGGCTGACCGGCAACAGATGCCCGAGCTGATTGATCACCAGGGCCCCCAGCAGCATCACGACCCCCATGGCCACCAGACGACGGCGCTCCTGCCCGTCGGCACGGAAGAAGCAACCGGCGAGGATCCCGCCCATGCAGGCCAGCGCGGCCAGATCGAACAGGCGGTTGTTGGTGATGGCCACCAGATCGGCCCAACGGGGGGAGTGGCCAATCCAGCCATTGACCAGCTGGAAGAGGGCGAGATCCCACCCATCCCAGGGGCCGTGCTCAGGCAGGGCGCCCCAACTGAAGGCGATGAGGCCCCCGGCCAGATAGAAAGGAATGAACTTGCTCATGCCGACGTGTCCTTCGAAAAACGCTCATTCTAGGCCAGCCGCAAGATGACTTGCATCACAAAAGTGTAAGAATTCGTGTAAAAAAGGTATTCCATCGGCTCTTCTTTTGGCGCCGCCGACCGGGTGGGCAAGCGCGCCCCCTCCTTGGCTCTCCCGCCGGTTGCGGCTAGTATGGGCGCTCCCTTCGTTCAGGATGATGATGATGCGCAGCTACCTTCGCATGATGTTGTTTGCCCTCGGTTTGCTGGCAGGTGTACAGATCCCCGGGCTGGTCGATCTCTACTTCCAGCGGCTGGATGCCCGGCTGCAGCAAGCCGGTCTGGCGCTGGCCCCCTTCCAGCGCACGGCGGACCAGCACTTCAATGGCGATCTGCAGGCGCTGGTCGCCCATTACGGTGCCAGCCAGGATCCCGTCTTCACCCAGGATGCCACCAGCCTCCAGCAACTGGTGAACCAGCAGCAGCACCTTCAGGGGGAGATCGCCGTGCGGGAGAGCCCCTGGTACCAGCAGCTCTCCCACCTGTTGCTGCGCGCCGATCCCGCCCTCTGGCAGGATACCCTGCACAACTACGGCTATGTGGTCCCCCTCAAACAGGCCGCCATTTTCTGCGGCGTGGCGGCGGGTCTGCTGGCCTCCCTGGCGGGGGATCTGCTGCTCGGCCTCCTGCTGCTGCCATTTCGCTCCCGCCAGCGCGTCCCCCGTCACGGCCTGCGCTGATCCCCTCTCACTGCCAACCGGGGTGCCCGCCCCGGTTGGCGGCTACTCGAAGGGTTCGAGATAGGCTTCTATGGCCTTCTTCAGCCAGGCCAGCACCTTGCCGTGATGGGCGTTCTCCGACAGATAGACTCCGTAATCGCGCCACTGCAGACTGAACTTGTGCTTCAGGGTCAGCAGCTCCCCCTGGCGCAGCTGGCTCTGGATAAGGGGTGAAGGCAGCACCGCCCAGCCCAGACCATCCAGCACCGCATCCCGCATCAGTTCGAAACTCGACAACCCGATATGCTGCCCTCCGATCGGCAGCAGGCTCTTGACCGAAAACGCGTCCACATAGGAGAGGGTGACCTGGGTGTGATCGGTCAGATCCTGCTGCAACACCCGCTTCAGCCCAGCCAGCGGGTGGCTTGGCGCCACCACCATCAGGGTGCGGATCGGGTTGAGCACGTCGATGCAAAGACCGCTGCGCTCCTGTTCCTCGGTGATGAGGCCGAAGGCGGCATCCACGAACCCCTCTTCCACCAGGGCCGGCAGCTCCGGCGGTGAGGCCAGCACCAGGGAGATGCTGGTGCCCGGAAACTGGCGACGCAGCGCCCCCAGCATCTCGCGCCATACCACCTCGGGAATGGCGTCGTCCCGGGCTACCCGCAGCGCCACCTCGGCACCGGAGGCATGGTGCTCGCACTTGAGCTTCAGGCTGTTCGCGGCCTGCAACAGCCGCCGACAGTCGTCCAGCACTTGCTCGCCGATTTCGGTCAGCCGGCTCTGATTCGCCCCTCGTTCGAAAAGTTCGACGCCAAGCTCCACTTCCAGGGTAGCAATCGCCGAGCTCACTGCGCTGCGACTCTTGCCAAGTCGTCTGGCGGCATTGGCTATCGAACCACTGTCCGCTGCTTCTACAAAGAGTTGTATCTGATTTAGCTTCATGGCTTCAAACTGGTGGCAGATTATTCCATCACCACCTTATCCCCTGGTCCGCCCCCAAGGCAAACAAGCAGCAACAGCTTTCTCGACGCTCAGCGATAACCTTGCCCGTTTCGGGTGCCGTTATCCTCTCTTCGTCGCAGCAACAGAAGGAAACTGCATGTCATCCCGTCCCCTGCTTTTGGCCCGCCTCTTCCTGACGGGGGCCATCCTGACCGAGGTCGCCGGCACCTCCTCCATGGCCCTGATCCCAAAGAGCGAGAGCGGCTGGATCCACTATCTGCCGATGTGGCTCCTCATCACCCTCTCCTACCTGCTGCTCGCCAAGGCCGCCAGGACAATCTCCATTGGTATCGCGTTTGCGCTGTGGGAAGGGTTGGGGATCGCCCTCATCACCGCCGTCTCCGTCCTGTTCCTCGGCTACGAGCTGAGCATCCAGGAGTGGATCGGACTGGCGCTGGCCATAGTGGGGATTGTCATGGTGACCCTGGGCGAGACCCATGATGCACCAGCCCCCACCCGCCAGAGGAGGGAAGCCCCATGCACCCGTTGATCATCGTACTGAGCGCCGCCATGCTGGATATCGGCGCCAACATGGCAATCAACCGCTCCGTCGGTTTTCGTGACAAGGGGTGGGGCGTCCTCGGCATTCTGCTGGTGCTCTGTGCCTTCACTCTGCTCAGCGAGGCGGTCAGTACCGGCAAGATCGATCTGGCCGTGGCCTATGCCACCTGGGGCGCCATCGGCATCCTGGGCACCGCCCTCGGGGGCCTGCTGCTGTTCGGCGAGCGCCTCAGACCCGTCGGCTGGCTCGGCATGGTGGTGATGGCGGTGGCGGTCGCCCTGCTGACCACAGCATGATCCCCTCTCCAACCCCATGAAAAAAGCCGCCCTGTTCCCAGGGCGGCCTTTTCATGGTCAAACCGATCATCCAGATTGCAGCAGGCAGCCTAACGCGCTACCTCGTACAGCTCCAGCGGCAGGCCGTCGGGGTCGGCGAAGAAGGTAAAGCGCTTGCCGGTCAGCTCGTCCACCCGCACCGGCTCCACTTCCACCCCGTGCTGCTCCAGGTGGGCGATGACCCGGTCGAGATCCGCTACCCGAAACGCCAGGTGGCGCAACCCGCACGCCTCCGGCCGGGAGGGGCGCGGTGGCGGCGCCGGGAAGCTGAACAGCTCCAGCTGGCTGCCGTCCGGCAGCGCCAGATCCAGCTTCCACGACTGACGCTCGGCCCGCAGGGTCTCGGCAATGATGGGCAACCCCAGCACCTGGTGATAGAAGTGGCGCGAGCGCGGATAGTCGCTGGCGATGATGGCCACGTGATGGATGGCCTCAAACAGGGGATGGGTCATGGCAATCCTTGCAAAACGGGCAGCCTGCGCTGCCCGTCTTCGTCAGTTGAAGAAACCGTTGAACCAGTTGTCCAGGGCATTCGCCGGGTCCGAAACCGGGCTGGCACAGCTCATGGGCTCGGCCAGACCGGCCAGCTTGGCTGGCACCTGGAGACTGCCGGGACAATCACTGGCCACCCGGGCACCGCTCGAGCGGGAGAAGTTGGCCCAGCTCACCCCTTCGGGCATCTTCAGTCCCAGGCTGTTGACACCTCGCTGGCTCATGTAGCCGCTGAACAGCTGCAGGGCGCCACTGGCACCGGTCAACCCGGCCGGGGTGTTGTCGTCACGGCCGACCCAGACACTCACCAGCTCGTTGTTGTCCATCCCGGCAAACCAGGAGTCACGCAGCTCGTTGGTGGTACCGGTCTTGGCGGCCATGGTAGCCCCGGGGAACTTGGCACCGAGCGCACGGGCCGTCCCCTGGCTCACCGTCTTGGTCATGGCGAACAAAGTAAGCCAGCTTGCCTGGGGATCCGTCACTCGCTTGGCCGCTTCGTCATGCTGGTAGAGCTGGCGCCCCTCGCCATTCACCACGGCCCGGATGGCCGACAGGGGCTGGGTCAACCCCTGGTTGGCAATGGGCAGGTACATCTGGTTCACCTCCATGGGCGAGAGCGCCACCGCCCCCAGCACCAGGGACGGATAGGGCTGGATCTCCTGCTGCACCCCCAGCTTGTGCAGGGTGTCCACCACCTTGTCCAGGCCTATCTGCATCCCGAGGTTGACGGTCGGCACGTTGAGGGAGCTGGCGAGCGCCTCCATCAGGGGCACGCTCTGGCGGAACTTGCGGTCGTAGTTCTGCGGCGTCCAGATCTGGCCATCCTGGCCGCGAATCCGGATCGGCTGATCTTTAAGCGGCGTGCCCAGGGTCAGGCCGTTGGAGAGGCCGGTCAGATAGACCGCCGGTTTGACCAAGGAACCAATCTGACGGCGGGCATCCAGCGCCCGGTTGAAGCCGGCGTAGCGGGGATCCCGTCCCCCCACCATGGCGACCACCTCGCCCTTGTGCCAGTCGGAGACCACCATGGCCGCCTCCAGCTTCTTCTTGCCACGCTGCTTCTCGATGGTGGCCAGACCCGACTCCACCGCCTGCTCGGCGGCGTGCTGGGCGATGGGATCCAGACTGGTGAAGATCTTGAGGCCGGACTGCTTGAGCAGATCCGGGCCGAAGCGGTTCTGGATCTCCCGCTTGAGCAGCCCCATGAAGGCCGGGGTACGGCCATAGCTCATCTGGCCGCGGGCGATGATGCCAAGGGGCTGCTTGCTGGCCAGGTCATACTCGGCCTGGGTCAGGCTGCCGTGATCCGCCAGCAGTTTCAGCACCAGATCCCGGCGCGCCTTGGCCCGGTCCGGGAAGCGCCAGGGATCGTAATAGGAGGGCCCCTTCACCATGCCCACCAGCAGGGCCACCTGATCGATGTCCAGCTCGTTGACCGGAATACCGAAGTAGAAGTAGGAGGCGAGCCCGAAGCCGTAGACCCCCTGGGAGAAGTTCTGCCCCAGATAGACTTCGTTGAGGTAGGCCTCCAGGATCTCGTCCTTGCTGTAGCGGTAGTCGATGAGCACCGCCATATAGGCTTCCTGCAGTTTGCGCCACAGGCTGCGCTCACGGGTCAGGAAGAAGTTCTTGGCGAGCTGCTGGGTGAGCGTGCTGCCCCCCTGCACGGTGCGACCCGCCAGCAGGTTGGCTGCCATGGCGCGCATGATGGCCACCGGCGAGACACCGCCGTGCTGGTAGAAGTCCCTGTCTTCCGTGGTGAGCAACGTCACCAGCAGGCTGTCCGGCACCTCGGAGAGGCGCACCAGCAGGCGGTCTTCCCGATCCTCGGTGTTGAGGCGATCGAGCAGCACCGGGTCCATCTGGGCATAGCCGAGCTGGCGCTGGTTCTCCAGGGACTGGATCCCCTCGAGGCGCGCCCCGTTGAAGGTGAGACGCAGGCCACGGGCGCCGTCGGCACCGTCGTGGAACTCAAACGGCCGGCGCACAAGCTCGATGCGGTTGCCGCTCACCGCGTACTCACCCGGGGTATGAGGCTGACGCACCTGCTTGTAGCTCAGCATGTTGAGCTCGCGCAGCATCTGGGTCTGGGAGAGCCGCTGGCTGGGATAGAGCTCCAGCGGGCGGCTGTAGACCATCACCGGCAACTGCCACTTCTCGCCGTCGAAGCGCTCGCGCACCTTGGTGTCGAGATAGATGCCAAACACCACCATGAAGGCCGCCACCACCAGAGAGAGCTTGAAGCCCAGCCAGAACAGGGTGCGCCAGATGGTGCGTTTGGGCGCCGCCTTCTTGGGCGTGCGCTTGCGTCGTTGGGTTGCCATAAATCCTCTTGTCGTTCTCCTCGCCATCCCGCTGATGCGAGCGGCCTGCGATGCCTGTTGTGGAGGGGACTGTGCCACCGCCATCTTGTTCTGGTCGTGCCGACCGATCACTGCCCCGTCGGCTACTCCTGCAATCCCATCTTTTTCTTGGTCACCCGGGTCGGCATCGCCTCCAGCGGGTTGTCCGGCCAGTAGTGACGGGGGTAGCGCCCCTTCATCTCTTTTTTCACCTGCTCATAGGATCCCGCCCAGAAGGCGGCAAGATCCGCGGTGATCTGCAAGGGGCGCTGGGCCGGGGAGAGCAGCTCCACCACCAGGGGCACCCGGCCATCGGCCACGCATGGGGTGGCGCCTAGCCCGAACATCTCCTGGATGCGCACCGGGATCGCCGGCGCCTGACCCGGCTGGTAGCGGATCCGTACCCGGCTGCCGGTCGGTGCGGTGAAGTGGCTCGGCAGCGCCTCGTCCAGCCGCCTTGGCAAGGGCCAGGGCAGAGACTGGCGCAGGATGTCGCTCATGTCGAGCCGCTTCAACTGCTCCAGCCGGGTCATGCCGCTCACCGCCGGCAGCAGCCACTGCTCGAGGTCGGCCAGCAGGCTCTCCTCATCCATGGCGGGCCAGGCTTCGTCGGGCAGCCAGTCGCGGGCGCAGCGCAAGCGGGCCAGCAGCCCCTCGCTGCTCTCGTCCCAGGGCAGCACGTGCAGCCCCTTGCGCCGGATGCCCTGCAGCAGGCAACGCCCCTTCTGTTCATCGGAGAGATCCGTCAGCGGCCGCTGGCCGAGCACCAGCTCGCCGAGCACCTGCTGGCGCTCCGCACGCACCCGTTCCTCCCGATCGTCCCAGTCGAACCACTGGCGCTCGCCGACCAGCTCGGGCAGCTGGCGCACCAGCTCATCCAGCGCCACCGGCTCAGCGATGAAGATGCGGCTGCCGCGCTCGTTCTGACCCATTTCGACGGCCACGATGGCCCCCTGCCCCTGGCAGGGATGCCCTTCTACCAGATCGCAGCTCACCCCGCCACTGAGCTGATAGCGGCTGCCACTGCGCAGCTTGCCGATGCGATCGGGCCAGGCGAGGGCGCACAGCAACCCCAGCCATTGACCCTGCGGGCTGCTTGCCCGTACACCGAGCCGCTCGAACCAGCGGGCCGCCCCCTGGCGCAGGGCGCCCTGACGGCGGTGGAACAGCACGGACAGGCGCTCCGATCCTCGCAGATCTTCTTCCAGCAGCGCCACCAGGAAAGCCGCATCGGCGACAATCCCTGTCAGACCCTCGGATTCCAGCTCGCGGGCCCGCAGCAACATGCGGGCGAGGCGGGGATGGGTGCCGAAGGCCGCCATGGCACGGCCTGCTGGGGTAAGTTGTTGCTCACCCTCCGGGGCCATGGCGCCCAGGGCCACCAGCAACCGCCGGGCGCTGGCCACGGCGGCAGGGGGCGGCATGTCCAGCAGGGGCAGCGCCTCCACCCGGGCCCCCCACTGGGCGGCGTCCATCAGCAGGTCGGTGAGCTCTTGCGTCAGGATGTCGGGGGGACTCTGCTCGGCGAGGCGCTCCTGCACCTCGCTGCTCCAGAGCCGGTAGCAAACGCCGGGGCCAAGCCGCCCTGCCCGCCCAGCCCGTTGGGTGGCGGAGGCTTTGGCGATGGGGCGGGTCTCCAGCCGGGTGACGCAGCTCTTGATGTCGAAGGTGGCACGCCGCTCCAGCCCGCTGTCGATGACCACGGAGATCCCCTCGATGGTGAGGGAGGTCTCCGCCACGTTGGTGGTGAGCACCAGCTTGCGACGACCCGCAGGCGCAGGCTCGATGGCTGCTTGCTGGGCCGCGAGGTCAAGACGGCCATAAAGGGGAGCCAGGGTCACATCCCCCGGCAACCGCCCTTCCAGCCACTGTGCCAGCCGCTCTATCTCCCCCTGTCCCGGCAGAAACACCAGGGCACTGCCAGCCTGACTGGCGAGCGCCTCCAGCACCACGGCGCCAACCTGGGGCTCCAGCCACTGCTGGCGATTGGCGGGGCGATAGTGGTACTCGATGGGAAAGCCGCGCCCCTCGGAACGCACCACGGGGGCACCTGGCAGCAGGCGCTCCAGGGCCATGCCATCCAGGGTGGCGGACATCACCAAGAGCTTGAGATCATCGCGCAACCCCTGCTGGCTTTCGATGGCGAAGGCCAGCGCGGTATCGGCGTGCAGGCTGCGCTCGTGGAACTCATCAAAGATGACGAGCGACACGCCGGTGAGCTCAGGAGCCTGCTGCAGCATCCGGGTCAGCACCCCCTCGGTCACGATCTCGAGCCGGGTCTGGCTGCTGGTGCGGCTCTCCCCGCGCACTCGCAGGCCGATGCGCTCGCCCACCTTCTCCCCCAGCTGACGCGCGAGGAAGCTCGCGATGTTGCGCGCCGCGAGGCGCCTGGGCTCCAGCATGATGATGCGCCCGGGCAGCCGGTGCTGGCGCACCAACTCCAGCGGCAGCAGGGTCGATTTGCCAGCGCCAGGGGGCGCCTGCAGGATCACGCTGGTATGGTTGTCGAGGGCTGCAAAGAGCTCGGGCAACACCGGGACGATGGGGAGGGAAGACAAAGCGATGGGCACCTTCTGTGACACTCCTGAAAAGGGGTCCATTCTGCCACAGCCTCCCGGCCACCGTAAGCGCCCCTACCGGGCAAGGGCAGGAGGTGCCAGGTGCAACACGGCAAGACATCCCGGGAGCGGCTGCCATAGAATGGCCCTTATCCGATGCCCATCACGAGGACCGACACGCCGCATGCCCAAACTCTTCTTTGCCCTGCCCCTGCCAGAGCTTGCCCCCGAGCTTGCGACCTGGCGAGACCAGCGCCCCTGGCCCGGCCAGCCGGTGCCCGAGAGCAACCTGCACCTGACCCTGGCCTTTCTCGGGGAGGCCGACGAAACGACCCAGGCTCGCCTGATCGCGGCCGCCGAGCGACAGCACTGCCCCCCTTTCACCGTCCATCTGGATCAGACCGGCTGGTTTCAGCGCGCCAAAGCCGCCTGGGTGGGGCCCGGTGAGTGGCCGAACGAGCTGACCGTGCTCGCGAGGGCACTGCGCCGCCACGGTGAAAAACTCGGGCTGGGCAACGGCGAGCAGGGCTATCGCCCCCACGTCACCCTGTCGCGCAAGGCGGGCGAGGCCCCCGGCGAGCTGCCTGCGCCGGATTTTCTGCTCAGGGCCGATCGCTTCTGCCTCTATCAATCCGTCAGCACGCCGGACGGTGTCCACTACGAACCGCTCGCCTGCTGGCCCCTGCGGGCCCGCGTCAAAGAACCGCACCGCGAGGAGCTCACCCCATGATCTTCGATCCCCCCCTGCAGTCCGGGCAGCTGATCTCCCGCTACAAGCGCTTTCTGACGGATGTCGCGCTCGACAACGGCGAGGTGATCACCATCCACTGCGCCAATACCGGTGCCATGACCGGCTGCGCCCTGCCGGGCACCCGGGTCTGGTACTCCACATCCGACAACCCCAAGCGCAAGCTGCCAAACAGTTGGGAAATCGCCGAGAGCCCGGCGGGTCACTTCATCTGCGTCAACACGGCCCGTGCCAACCAGATCGCCCGGGAGCTCATCGAACAGGGCGCTCTCGCCCCCCTGGCAGGTTATGCCAGGCTGCGCACCGAAGTGAAATACGGGGAAGAGAACAGCCGCATCGACCTGCTGCTGGAAGATGACAACAGGCCGGATTGTTACATCGAGGTGAAATCCGTCACCCTGCTCGACGAGCGGGAGCAACCCGGCATGGGGTACTTCCCCGATGCGGTCACCACCCGCGGCGCCAAGCACTTGCGTGAATTGATGGCCATGAAGGCGGCAGGGCACCGGGCCGTGCTGCTGTTCATGGTATTGCACTCCGGCATCGCGAGAATGCGCCCTGCAGCCCATATCGATCCGCACTATAGTCAGCTTGTTGAACAGGCGATGGCGGCAGGGGTTGAAATTTTATGCTATCGCCCCCATGTTGGGGTGCAGGGCATGGTGGCTCAGGATTTTATCCCATTTGAATCTGACCATATGCTACCCGAGGGCAGAGAATAAATGCAGAAGTGGGTAACATTATTGATAAGGCTTGTTTGCCTCCCGTTGACCCTTCTGCTATAGATGTCGCCCTCAATTTATGGATGGCACGGGTAGCGTGCTGAATTAGGAGACAGGGCATGCCAACAGGCGAAAACAGGAAATCTCTGGGCCCCCTGGCCATTGCGGGTGTAGAGCCTTACCAGATGAAAGCCGGTGAGGAGTACATGAATGACCAACAGAAGGTACATTTTCGCAAGATCCTGGGAGCCTGGCGCAACCAACTGATGCAGGAAGTTGACCGCACCGTCGACCACATGAAGGATGAGGCTGCCAACTTCCCGGATCCCGTGGATCGCGCCGCGCAAGAAGAAGAGTTTGCTCTCGAACTGCGCACCCGCGACCGTGAACGCAAGCTGATCAAGAAGATCGAGAAAACCTTGCTGCTGCTCGAAGAAGATGACTTCGGTTACTGCGAGCATTGCGGCATCGAGATCGGCATCCGCCGTCTGGAAGCCCGTCCGACCGCAGACCTCTGCGTGGACTGCAAGACGCTGGCCGAGATCAAGGAAAAACAGATGGCTGGCTGATGCCGCCCATCC
Organism: Aeromonas sp. s4; assembly: GCF_040907855.1. NCBI lineage: Bacteria > Pseudomonadati > Pseudomonadota > Gammaproteobacteria > Aeromonadales > Aeromonadaceae > Aeromonas > Aeromonas sp. s4. The sequence goes on from NZ_JBFOCP010000009.1 coordinate 17,320, forward strand.
ACAGGAACGAAAAGGGAGCCCAGGCTCCCTTTTTTATTGAGCTTTTGGTCGGGCCGTCCCAGAATGCAGCCTCAATGCATCGCCTACCCGAATTGCCATGGTCATGACATCCCCCTCCTCCCGACGCCCCTATGTGGGCCGCTTCGCCCCCTCACCGTCCGGTCCGCTCCACTTCGGCTCCCTGGTCGCCGCCCTTGGCAGCTTCTTGCAGGCCAGGGCGCAGCAGGGACGCTGGCTGGTGCGCATCGAAGACATCGACCCCCCGCGGGAGATGCCGGGAGCGGCTGACCTTATCCTCACCACCCTGGAGGCACACGGTCTTGGCTGGGATGGGGAGGTGATGTTCCAGAGCGCGCGCCATGGCCGCTATGACGAGATCATCGATCAGCTCTATCGGGCCGGGGATCTCTACTGGTGCCGCTGTACCCGACGCGAAATCATGGCCGCAGGGGGGTTCTACAACGGTCATTGCAGCACCCTGGGGCTGACCGCCGAGGGGTGTGCCGCCCGTTTGCGCCAGCACCACCCGGTCTATCGGTTCGAGGATGCGCTTCAGGGAGAGATCACCGTCCCTGCGGCGCTGGCGGAGGAGGACTTCATCGTGCGCCGCCGGGACGGGCTCTACGCCTACAACCTGGCGGTGGTGGTGGATGACATGGACAGCGGCATCACCGAGATCGTCCGCGGCGCCGATCTGCTGGAGCCCACGGTGCGCCAGATAGCCCTCTACCAGACTCTGGGGGCTGCCGTCCCCGATTGGGTGCACCTGCCACTGGCGGTGCAAGCGGATGGCAACAAGCTCTCCAAGCAGAACCATGCGCCGGCGCTGTCGCAGGACGAGGTACGACCGGCTCTGTGGCAGGCACTGCATTTTCTCGGTCAGTGCCCGCCGCCCGAGCTGATGGCGAGCCGGATCGACGAGATCATAGGCTGGGGCATCGCCCAGTGGCAGCTGGCCCGGGTGCCCGCCAGCGAGAAGATCCCCCTGGCAGGCGGCTAACACTGGCGACCAACCGGCTGCCATCTCTCCCAAAAAGTGGCGAAGTCCGGAGCGGGCAACGGCCTCTGGAGGTAAAAAGAGCGGCCCACGGATGCGGTGCAGGGGCTGAGGGTTCGGTATAAGGTCAAACAGGGTCATTTTCCGAAAAACCATAAAATACATTTATAGTGGCCGGGCAAGCGCCATCGCCGTCTCGTTGCGGGGCCGACAGGCACAACAAGGGCAATGAACCGCTATTTTTGGCGGCAATCCTGATTCAAACCGGATCAATTGCCAGCACGGTTTTTCATTTGGTTAGGCGTGAGCTATGATAGGCCGCTATTTTTTTGGCCTCCCGTCAATTTGAAGTCATAACGAGGTGTACCATTTTTTCCCAGATCGCAAACTTTTGCCGCAAAGTGCTCGGCAAGGAAGACGGCGAGCAGTCGGTGGAGTCCCCCATTCCGGCCCGTGTCGCCGGACAGCGCCGTACCTTGAGCCGTGACCAGCACCCGATTTCGCGCAAAGAGATCAGCGAGAATGCCCTCAAGGTGCTCTATCGCCTGAACAAGGGGGGCTATGAGGCCTACCTGGTCGGCGGCGGCGTCCGTGACCTGCTGCTCGGGAAGACCCCCAAGGATTTCGACATCGCCACCGACGCGACGCCGGAGCAGATCAAGGCGCTGTTCAGCAACTGCCGCCTCATCGGCCGCCGTTTCCGCCTGGCCCACATCGTCTTTGGTCGTGACGTGATCGAAGTGGCCACCTTCCGGGGTCACCACCATCAGGTCAATACCAGCAAGCATGTGTCGGCCCAGTCCGATGAAGGCATGCTGCTGCGGGACAACGTCTACGGCACCATCGAAGAGGATGCCGAGCGTCGCGACTTTACCGTCAACGCCCTCTACTACAGCGCCAAGGATTTCACCCTGCACGATTTCGAGGGCGGGCTGGAAGATCTGGCCGCGCGCAGGCTGGAGCTCATCGGTGACCCCGAGACCCGCTACCGGGAAGATCCGGTGCGGATGCTGCGTGCCGTGCGCTTCGCCGCCAAGCTCGACATGACCATCAGCCCGCGCACCGCCGCGCCCATCCGGGAGCTCGCCCCGCTGCTGCAGGACATTCCGGCCGCCCGCCTGTTCGAGGAGACCCTCAAGCTGTTCCTGGCGGGGGACGGTCTGGCCACCTACAAGCTGCTGCGGGAATACGGGCTGTTCCAGCCGCTGTTCCCCCAGGTAGCCGCCCTGTTCACGCCCCACGGCAACTCGCCCTACGAGCAGTTCATCGAGCAGGCACTGATGGACACCGATACCCGGGTCCGTGAAGAGAAGCGCGTCACCCCCGCCTTCCTCTACGCCACCCTGCTGTGGGGCGCCGTCGAGGCCCGCGGCCGGGTGCTGGAAAACGAGAGCGGTCTGCCCTGGTACGATGCCTTCATGCTGGCCATCAACGAGGTGCTGGACAACCAGGTGCGGATCATCGCCGTGCCGCGCCGCTTCACCACGGACGTGCGCGACATCTGGGCCCTGCAGCAGCGCCTGACCCGCCGCCAGGGCAAGCACCCCGAGCGCGCCATGGAGCACCCGAAATTCCGTGCGGCCTTCGACTTCCTGTTGCTGCGCAACCGGGTCGAGCGCGGCCTCGGCGAGCTGGCGAGCTGGTGGGAGCGCTATGTGGCCTCCAACCCGGATGTGCGCCCGCAACTGCAACGGGAGGCGACCCGCCGCCCGGCGAGCGGCGAGCGCGCCGACTCCCGCAGTGGTGATGGCGAGAAGCGCAGCGGCAATGGCCGCAACCGCCGTCGCCCCCGTCGCCGCAAGCCGAAGTCGGCAGAGTAAGGATCCGCCGATGATCGAGGTCTTCGTCGCCATCGGCTCCAACCTGGCCGACCCCCTCGGCCAGGCTCGTCGCGCCATCGCCGCGCTGGCGACCCTGCCCGAGTCCGAGCTGCTGCAGACCTCCCACCTTTACGGCAGCCGCCCCATGGGCCCTGCGGATCAGCCGGACTACATCAATGCCGTGGCGCGCCTTGCCACTCGCCTCAGCCCTCTGGCGCTACTGGACGAGCTGCAGCGCATCGAGCAGGCACAGGGGCGAGTGCGCAAAGATGAGCGCTGGGGCCCCCGGACCCTGGATCTCGATCTGCTGCTGTACGGTGACGAGGTCATCCGACATGAGCGCCTGACTGTGCCTCACTATGGCATGAAGGAGCGGGAGTTCGTCCTGCTGCCCCTTGCCGAGATAGCCCCCTCCCTGGTGCTGCCCTGCGGCACCCCGCTCACCGAACTGGTTGCCCGCTGCCCGCGCAATGGACTCGCGATCCTGGCCGGTGCGGCAGGCGAGTAGAGAAGAGTAGGAACAACGTAATGAGCAAGATCACCACTACCCACCTGCAGAAAATGAAGCAGGACGGACAGAAAATCACCGCCATCACCGCCTATGACGCCACCTTCGCCAAGCTGTTCGACGACGAGGGCGCCCAGGTGCTGCTCATCGGCGACTCCCTCGGCATGGTATTGCAGGGCGGAGACGACACCCTGGCGGTCAGCATGGACGAGATGGTCTATCACACCCGCTGCGTGGTGCGCGGCACCACCAATGCCTTGGTGGTGACCGACATGCCGTTCATGAGCTACGCCACCCCGGAGCAGACCTACCAGAACGCGGCGCGCCTGATGGCGGCCGGTGCCCGCATGGTGAAGATGGAAGGGGGGGACTGGCTGTGCGACTCCATCCGCCACCTGACCCGTAACGGGGTGCCGGTGTGCGGCCATCTCGGCCTGACCCCGCAATCCGTCCACGTGTTTGGCGGCTTCAAGGTGCAGGGGCGTGACGAGTTCCACGCCCAGGAGATCTACCGCCAGGCGCTGGAGCTGCAAGCGGCCGGCATCCAGTTGCTGGTGCTCGAGTGCGTGCCCGTCTCTCTGGCAGAGCGCATCACCAAGGCGCTGCGCATTCCGGTGATCGGCATCGGTGCCGGCCCTGCCACCGATGGCCAGATCCTGGTGATGCACGATGCCTTCGGCATCACCTCGGGTTATGTGCCCAAGTTCACCAAGAACTTCCTGGCCGAGACCGGTGACATGCGTGCCGCCATTCGTCTCTACGTGCAGCAGGTGAGCGAGGGGACCTTCCCCGGCCCCGAGCACTGCTTCAACTGACTTTCTGTCGTCATGAGCGCGGGGGCCTGTGCCCCCGTCTCGCCCTCCCCCCTGACGACCCCCTCTTTTATTGATTCATCTGAAGGTGAACTGACGATGTTGGTTGTGAACAATCCCGCCGCGCTGCGCGAGCAGATCGGTCAATGGCATCGCGAAGGCCGCGCCATCGCATTCGTGCCCACCATGGGCAATCTGCATCAGGGTCATCTCACCCTGGTCGAGGAGGCCCGCCGCCATGGCGACAAGGTGGTGGTCAGCATCTTTGTGAACCCCTTGCAGTTCGACAAGGCCGAGGATCTCGCCAACTACCCCCGCACCCTGGAGCAGGATTGCGCCGCCTTGGAGGCCGCCGGTGTGGACCTGGTCTTCACCCCGACGCCGGAGATCATGTATCCCCAGGGGCTCGCCAGCCAGACCTTCGTCGAGGTGCCCGGCCTCTCCAGCCTGCTGGAAGGGGCGCTGCGTCCGGGGCATTTTCGCGGGGTCAGTACCGTGGTCACCAAGCTGTTCAATCTGGTACAACCGAACGTGGCCTGCTTTGGCGAGAAGGATTACCAGCAGCTCGCGCTCATTCGCAAGATGGTGGCCGACATGGCCATGCCCATCGAGATCGTGGGCGTGCCGACCGTGCGGGCCAAAGACGGGCTGGCCCTCTCTTCGCGCAACGGCTATCTGACCGCTGCCGAACGGGCCATCGCCCCCGAGCTCGCGCGCACCATGAACTGGATTGCCGGGCAGATTGAAGCGGGGAACAGTCACCTCCCCTCCCTGGTTGCCCAGGCCAGCCAACGCCTCGACAATGCGGGATTCAGGACGGATGCCATCGACATCGTCGATGCCGACACCCTGGAATCCGCCAGCGCCGAGAGCCAGCGCCTGGTGATCCTGATGGCCGCCTATCTGGGCAAGGCCCGCCTCATCGACAACCGAGTCGTCGCCCTGCGGGGTTGAGACACGGCAAGGAGACCACGATGTCCAAGAAGGTTTACTGCATCGCCCAGTTCCAGCCCAAGCCGGGCCAGGAGCAGGCACTGTTCCGCGTCCTGCAAGGGCTCGAACCCGACACCCTGCGTGAAGATGGCTGCCTGCAGTACATCGTCACCCGCCATATCCAGAGCCCCTTTGCCGAGGGGGAGAGCTTCCCCATCGTCTTCAACGAGATCTGGCGCGACATGGCGAGCTTCGAGGCACACTGCCAGCGCACCGGTATCAAGGCCTTCTTCGAGCGCTACTGCCTCGCGGATGATGGCCTCGCGGCCAAGTGGAACGTCTGCGTCTACAGCGACGAGCCCGCGGACTACGATTCCCCAGCGCTCTGAGACCGACATGTGCAAATAAAAAGGCGCCCGAGGGCGCCTTTTTGCTGGCAGGTGCTGCGCCTCAGTGGCGCAGACCGGTGCCGCGGGAGATGAGCCACCAGGCCATCCCGTAGAGCACCAGGATGAAGCCGATGATGATGAGATAGGCGGTGCCGAGGGGCACGTCGGAGATCCCGAGGAATCCGTAGCGGAACGCGTTCACCATGTAGATGATGGGGTTCACCTGGGAAACCCCCTGCCAGAACGGCGGCAGCAGGGTGATGGAGTAGAAGACGCCCCCCAGATAGGTCAGGGGAGTCAGGATGAAGGTCGGGATGATGCTGATGTCATCAAACGACTTCGCGAACACCGCGTTGATGAGCCCCCCCAGGGAGAAGAGGATGGAGGTGAGCAGCACGGTCACGCAGACGCTGAACAGGTGATGGATCTGCAGCGGCACGAAGAACAGCGACACCAGGGTGACGATGAGGCCGACACAGAGGCCGCGCGCCACGCCACCGCCCACATACCCCGCGATGATGATGTAGTTGGGCACCGGCGCCACCAGCAGCTCCTCCACGTTGCGCTGGAACTTGGCGCTGTAGAAGGAGGAGGCGACGTTGGAGTAGGAGTTGGTGATGACCGACATCATGATGAGGCCGGGCACGATGAACTCCATGTAGCTGAAGCCACCCATGTCACCGATGCGTGAGCCGATGAGGTTGCCGAAGATGACGAAGTAGAGGCTCATGGTGATGGCGGGCGGCACCAGGGTCTGGATCCAGATCCGGGTGAAGCGGCTCACTTCCTTGGCCAGAATGCTCTTGAAGGCGATGTAATAGGTCATGGGGTTCATGCTTTGCGACCCTCCTCTACCAGATTGACGAACAGCTCTTCCAGCCGATTCGCCTTGTTGCGCATGCTGAGCACCTTCACCCCCTGGGCGGAGAGCTGCTCGAACAGGCTGTTGAGGGACTGGCTCTTCTCCAGCTCCACTTCCAGGGTGTTCTCATCCTGCATCCGGCCGTTGAACTCGGGCAGGGCCGGAACGCTGGAGCCCGGCACCAGATCCAGCAGGAAGGTCTCGCGACCCAGCTTGCCGAGCAGGCTCTTCATGCTGGTGTTCTCGATGAGACGGCCCTTGTCGATGATGCCGATGTTGCGGCACAGCATCTCGGCCTCTTCCAGGTAGTGGGTGGTCAGGATGATGGTCACCCCCTGCTCGTTGAGATCCTTGAGGAAACTCCACATGGAACGGCGGATCTCGATGTCCACCCCGGCGGTCGGCTCATCCAGGATCAGCAGCTTGGGCTCATGCATCAGGGCGCGGGCAATCATCAACCGGCGCTTCATGCCACCGGAGAGAGTGCGGGCCGCCATGTCGCGCTTGTCCCACAGATCGAGCTGACGCAGGTACTTCTCGGCGCGCACCTTGGCCTCGGCCCGCGGCACTCCATAGAAACCGGCCTGGTGAGTCACTATCTGGCTCACCTTCTCGAACTGGCTGAAGTTGAACTCCTGGGGCACCAGGCCGAGCTGGGACTTGGCCAGCTCCAGATCGGTATCGATGTCATGACCGAATACCTTCACCTTGCCGGCACTCTTGTTGACCAGTGAGCTGATCACGCCGATGGTGGTGGATTTGCCCGCCCCGTTGGGACCGAGCAGGGCGAAGAAATCCCCCTGTTTGACGGTGAGATCGATGCCCTTGAGGGCTTCGACGCCCCCCTGATAGGTCTTCTTCAGACCGCTGATTTCCAATGCGTTCATTGCAACCCCTGTGATGGATGAGCCCATCTCGAGACAGAAAAGGCGGCTGTGACGCCGCCTGAAGACAGTCGATGGCGGGCCGGCCAGCCTGCCTTGCTACTTCGGACCCGGCTTACTCTTGCGGTACCACCTTGCCGATGAAAGGCAGGTTACGGTACTTCTGGGCGTAGTCAATGCCACAGCCCACCACGAACTCGTCCGGGATGGAGAAGCCAAGCCAGTCCACCGGCACCTGAACCTCGCGGCGGGACGGTTTGTCCAGCAGGGTGCAGATGGCCAGGGATTTCGGCTCGCGCAGAGAGAGGATCTCGCGCACCTTGTTGAGGGTGTAACCGGTGTCGATGATGTCCTCCACGATCACCACGTCCTTGCCTTTGATGTCGTCATCCAGATCCTTGAGGATGCGCACGTCACGGGTGCTGTGCATACCGGAGCCGTAGCTGGAGGCAGTCATAAAGTCCAGGGTGATGGGCAATTGGCACTGACGGCAGAGATCCGCCAGGAAGACGCAGGAGCCGCGCAGCAGGCCGATCATGACCACTTCCTCGGAGCCCTGGTAACGGGCGGTAATCTCTTCACCCAGCGTGGCGATCCGGGCTGCAACCTCGGCCTCGGGGATCATCACCTCGACAATGTGTTTCATCACATACTCCAATAATGACCAAAGGGTTATTGGCCGTTCATTAACGTCAAAACCGAGGATTCTACCACTCCAACCAGTGGGCGTCAGGCATACGTGATGCTTTTATCGGCTTATTTTAATTGATAGAGTTAGCAAGCCTTCGGGCATTATCGGTGACAATACTATAAACACCATAATCAATAACTATTAGATGAAAAAACTATGGAACCACGCGCAGAAATAAGACGTCGAACCCGGCTTTCGCCGGAGGCTCGCCGTGATCAATTGATGGAGTGTGCCGTCGAGGTATTTTCCCGTCGCGGCATCGGCCGTGCGGGGCATGCCGAGATAGCCGAACAGGCAAAGGTCTCGGTTGCGACCGTTTTTAACTATTTCAATACTCGTGAAGATCTGGTCGACGAAGTGCTGACAGAAATCGAAGCCTTCGTACAGCAGATCCTCGAACAGGCCTACAACGGTCAGGGCTCCGCCAGGGAGAGCATTCACCGCCACGTGAAGCTGTTCGTTGACGCCGCCTATGACAAGCCCGATCACGCCAGCATCTGGCTGGAGTGGAGCTCCTCGGTGCGGGAAGAAGTGTGGCCTCGCTACACCCGGCTGCTGGACAAGGCGCTGGAGCGCATTGCCCCCCACCTGCAACGGGCCATCGACAACGGCGAGATTCAGAGCGTGCTGTCGGCGCAGGATCTGGCCCGCTCCCTGACCGGTTTTGGCTATGTGATGATGCAGATGATCAATCAGCCGCAGCGTCCGAGCCGGGAAGAGGTGACTGATTTCCTGTTCAAGTACGTGACGGCCCCCATCCAGGCCAGCTGACTCGTGCAGATGTTGACAAAGCG